>JBEATG010000263.1:0-3579 GCA_041162035.1 Bacteroidota bacterium | reverse complement strand
ATTCTCCTTTAATTTCTTCATCATTTATTAAAGTGGGCAGTTCCGTATCAAGTTCGGTACTATCTGCGTTTACAAAGTCGATATTGAAATCGCCAGCCATATTTGAAGGACGATCAAAGTTGGCGTTCGGATCAAGATTACATGCTGGATCGGAGGTTACTTTATTCATAAAGTAAGCCCAAATAGGTAAGGATGCATGTGCCCCTTGCCCAAAATAGTTGTCTGTAAAACGAATGTATCTATCATCACATCCCACCCATGCACCTGCTAATATTTGTGGGGTATAGCCCATAAACCATAAATCACTATTATCATTGGTAGTTCCTGTTTTTCCAGCAATAGACTGTGCTTTTATGTCATAAGAGTATAAACTACGACCGGTTCCTTTTGAAATTACCCCTTGCATCATGCTTACAACTGAATAAGCAGTTGTTTCATTAATAACTTTTCTTCTTTGCGGAGAAAAGCTTTCGAGTACATTCCCGTTCTTATCTTCAATTCGATTGATAAATAAAGGTTGCGCATTATAGCCACCGCCAGGGAACATGGTGTAAGCTTGTACCATTTCATATAGTGAAATTTCAACCGCACCTAAGGCCAAAGAAGGATAGGCTGGTATATCCGCTTGCACATTACATTTTTTCAAGTATTCAACAAATTGTTTGGCTGCTTCATTTCCATTACCATTAATTTGTTTCATGATATAGGCCGATGCGCAGTTGCGAGATTCAGCTAGTGCTTGTGCCATTGGCATGGCTAATCCAGTACAAGTTCTTGAAGTATTAGGTACCATGCCATAGCCTTCAAAGTTTTGTTGTTGGTCCTGTACAATTGTGAACGGTGTAAATCCTGATTTTTCTATGGCCAAAGAATACAATAATGGTTTAATGGTAGAACCCACTTGACGTCTGGTATTAATGTTAACGTGGTCATATTTGAATGTTTTAAAATCAACACCACCTACCCATGCTTTCACTTCGCCCGTAAACGGGTCCACTGCTAAAAACCCCGTTTGCAAAATTTGTTTATGGTATTTTAAGGAATCCAATGGCGTCATGATCGTATCAATAAATCGGTTTTTGTTCCAAGCAAAAACGCGCATATTTACCGACTCGTCGAAAGTTTTTCTAATTTCCGCATCTTCAAGATCTTCTTTCTTAGCATTTCTCCAACGATCCGTTTGCTTGATGGCTAATTCTAATTGCGCGCTAAAATCCTTCCAAACACTACCTGTTTTAATATTGCTTTGTTTGTTGAACTCGCGTTGTAAATAAGCCATATGTCTTGCAACGGCTTCCTCCGCATATAATTGCATACGCGGATTAATCGTGGTATAAATTTTTAATCCATCACGATACAAGTTATAAGGATCGCCATTGTTTTTCTTATGTTCTTTGCACCATTTTTTCATGTACTCGCCAAGGGTCATTCTAAAATAGGGGCCTAATCCATTATTCTCATCTAATTTTCGATAGTTCGTTACAATGGGTAATTCTTTGTACTGCGCTGCTTGGTCATCACTAATATACTTTTGCTCTGCCATACGATTAATCACCAAATTGCGTCTTTCCAATGCTAGTTTAGGATTGCGATTAGGGTTGTATTTGGTAGGTGCATTAATCATTCCAATTAACAATGCGGCTTCTTCAACGCTTAAGCGGTCTGGTTCCTTTTGAAAAAAAGTACGAGATGCATTGCTTACACCAAATAAATTATCACTAAATGGAACGGTATTTAAGTATAAGGTTAAAATTTCTTGCTTGGTAAAGTTTCGTTCTAGCTTAATGGCAATGATACTTTCTTTAATTTTTTGTATGACACGTAATAATTTATTTTTAGTGCCCCAGTTATTGGTAAATAAATTTTTAGCGGTTTGCATACTAATGGTAGATGCGCCGCCTTTGCTTCCTAAAAAGGCTACGGCACGAACTAAACCTTCCCCGTCAATGCCATAGTGGTCATAAAATCGTTTATCCTCGGTGGCTACTAAAGCTTGTATTAAATAGGGACTAATATCACGATACTTTACACTGATGCGATCCTCTAAATAGTATTTGCCCATGGGTGTGCCATCCTGCGCATATACTTGGCTTGCTAGCGAAGCAGTGGGGTTTTCAATATCATCCAAATCAGGCATGTCTCCAATCCAACCAAAATTAAGCATCAATAAAAACATTAAAATGACACCAGCGGATATAAAGTAATATTTCCAAAATAGGCGTACCCAATTTTTTGGTTTTTTTTCTGTATTATGGTTAATTGGTTTCACTTATAATCCTTTATTGTTTATAAATATTATTGTTCATAAAGCCTTTGTATTTTTTTAAGTCGTCGCTATTTTTAATTTGTAAAATATTTGACTTTCCTAAAATGTATAATTCATATTGTTTACTTTGAACAAAGGAAATAATTTCAGTGCTTAGTCGTCCTTTTATCTTATTTAAATAGGCATTACTGCTATTTAAGTTTTCAAAAGGCCCAATCCAAACAACAAAAACATTAGGTTCAAATTCAAGGTAAGTTACATCTAAATTTTGTTTTTTGAAATCCTCTTTATTCAGGTAGCCAAGGGCGGTGACCATTTCCTTCACCAAAACTTCCTTTATATTATTTGTGAGAAGGGCTGCATAGTGCGGTTCTGTTTCGTCCTTGGTAAAAAACAAACCAGCATCCATAGCAACTTTACTTGCGGAATCTATTTTAGGGCTAATGGTAAGTGGTTTATTTTGGGAGCCTTGATTTATATTTTCTACAATTGGGTTTTTAGTAGTAGCGATTGTTTTCAAGCTGTCTGCGTTCAATTTAGATAAATACAACTCGGTCTCTTTCCTTTTTTTGAGTTCTTCAATAATATTTTTTGCGCGATCTCGGATGTTTTCATTTTGGTGCATGTATATAATGGAATCCAATAACAGGAATGCTAAACTGTCCATTCTTTGTTGCGCGTACATTTTAACCTTTAAAAATTGATAGGGTGCAAACCACTTCGTTTTTTTAAGTTGTAGGTCCAGTTGGCTTGCTTTATTTGATAAAGTAGCCCAATTTCCAATTTGTGCTAAAAAATAGGCTTCTTTGTAATCAGCTTCAAGTTGCTTTTCTTGTGATTTTTTATTTTCGACTGCGGACTTCTTTGTTGTATAAACGCCTTTTGGAAATTTTGCTTCCACTATAGCAATAATGCTGTCTGAAGTGGCACGGTTCCCTTGGTGTATATATTCACTTGCTAAATCGAGTAAGCTTCTTTCGGTAATGGTATCGTCAATATTTAAATTAATTACTTTTTTGTACAAGGGGAGTGCCTTTTCAAAATCATTCAGTTGGAATAAAAATGTTTGCGCATTTTCAAAGCTGCTCTTATTTAACTCCACCATTGATTTAGTTAGGTCTTCTTTGCTACTGATTAGTTGGAGGGAGGTTGTTTTTTCCTTGGTCATTCCTATGGGTGAAATGGATGCAGTGCTTTTACTGCTGCTGTCAGTTGTATACCTTGATTGTGTCGCATCCGAGGCATTCACTGAATTATTTGTTTTATATATAATTGCGCTGCTTGTTTTTCTGCGCCATTGATCAACATTTGGT
>JBEATG010000131.1:0-8648 GCA_041162035.1 Bacteroidota bacterium | reverse complement strand
TGCTTAATTGATAATTCATACGTAATCGATTGGGGTGGTTTGGGTTATTTTGTTGCGAATTTATAAATAGTAGTATGCTTATAAGTTTCTCCTGGCTTTAATAAAGTAGTTGGAAATTTTGATTGATTGGGCGCATCAGGATAATGTTGCGTTTCCAAGGTTAATGCACCATGCTTAATATATTGAATACCATTTTTAGTGTGTGTTAATGTGCCATCTAAAAAATTGCCTGAATAAAACTGCAATCCTGGCTCTGTCGTAAATACGGTTAAACTGCGCCCTGATAAAGGATCATATACATTAGCTACTTCTTGTAAACCTTCGGCTTTGTTTAATATCCAATTATGGTCATACCCTCCTTCCACTTTATCAAGGTCATCTCCAATACGCTTGGCCTGTGTAAAATCCATTGGCGTACTTTTTACATCCAATGATTCCCCCGTTGGAATAAGTACAGCATCTACTGGTGTATATTGATTGGCATTGATTTGTAAAATATGATCTTTAATCGTTAATGACTTTCCTGCAGATAAATTAAAATAAGCGTGATTGGTTAAATTAATCACAGTGGTTTTATCTGTTGTTGCGGTGTAATCTATTTGAATTCCATTATCTGCTGTTAAGGTATACACTACCTGTACTTTTAAATTTCCTGGATAGCCTTCCTCTCCATCCTTGCTTTCATAATTTAATTGAATACTACTATCGCCTGCTAATGGAGTTGCAGTCCATACCACCTTATCAAAACCTTTCAGACCACCATGTAATGATTGTCCATTATTATTCAATGCAGCATGATATTCAACGCCATCCACTTTATAAGTTCCTTTGGCAATACGATTGGCATAGCGACCAATCAGTGCACCAAAATAAGGATTCCCCGTTTGCGTAAAACCACTTAAGGAATCATAGCCAGTTAATACATCCCCCCAGGTACTGTCCTTTGCTTGTGTGATAATTTTTGTGAGCGCACCACCATAGTTTATAATGCCCACTTGCATGCCATGCGCATTGGTTAAAGTATATTCCGTAATGGCTTGCCCCTCAAATTCACCATAAGCTTGGCTGGTCGACTTAATAGTAGTGTCCATAGTATTCGTATTATTGGAGGAACATGCTTGATTGAATAATGAAATTGCAAGGGTTAAGATAAAGCCTTGTAATACTTTTTTTGACATAAATATTTAAATTAAATGTAAAGTAGGATGGGCCTTTTTAAATACCCTCTGTAATATAATTATTTTATGTGAGTTCCTTGGGCAATTTTTACCTGATGCACTTTTAAGGTATGTGCTGTTTGTTGCGCATATACTTCAGCAACGCTATTAATAGTGGCTTGCACTTCAGATTTTTTAATAATATTAATGGTACAGCCACCAAATCCACCACCCATCATCCTTGCCCCTAATACATATGGGTTGTCCTTGACTGCGTTAACTAATATGTCCAATTCCGGGCAACTCACTTCATATAATTTAGATAAGCCTTCATGTGTTTCAAACATTTTTTGGCCAAAGGCTTTTATATCTCCTGCTAATAAATCCTTTACCGCTAATTGCACGCGTTCAATTTCATCTACCACATATTTACATCTTTGATAAACCTTATTGCTGATAGCATTTTTGTCCAGATGATTATTCGGTGCAAGACATTGCTCCACTTGTTGCTTACTAGCATCACGTAAAGTTTTAATCGACGGATATTTTTGTTGCAATACCCCAACACCCTGTTCGCACTCCAATCGGCGCGTATTGTATTCAGAAGAAGCTAATGCATGTTTGATTTGGGTATCGAATAAAACAATTTGATACTCTTTTAAATCTAAAGGATAATAAGTGTGATGTAAGTTGGCGCAATCCAATAGCATGACTTGATTACTTTTCCCATGTAAACTTGCAAACATATCCATGATGCCACATTTAACCCCTGCAAATTCATGTTCCGATTGCTGTGTCATTAACGCCATTTGCATTGTTGTTAAACCCAGTTGATATAGTTCATTCAACGCAAAAATAACCGCACACTCCACAGCCGCCGAACTTGATAAGCCAGCACCAATAGGGATATCGCCTTGTATACAAATATCAAAACCTTTGTCAAGATCAAGCGCTGCTGAATTATTAGATGCGCCTGCAGAATACTTTTGTACTTGCGCTACTACACCGATAATATAATTCACCCAACTGGTTGCATGTGGTTGTATTGCAACAGCAGGTATAATTACACTTTCCTGCAAATCAATGGCATGCATATGTATTGCACCATCTGTTCGTTTTGCGATAGCTACTTGCACACATTTATCAATTGCTGCTGGTAATACAAAGCCATTGTTATAGTCCGTATGTTCACCAATTAAATTAATGCGTCCAGGTGATTGCACTACTAAGGAAGCAGCTATATTAAATAACTGCTGAAAGGACACACGTATATCTTGCATTCCTAATAAATATTAATTGTTGGATTTAAAGTTAATGAACCTTTTGCAAACAAGCTGCAGCAGCATCCAATGTTTCCTTGACTTTAGCGAAACACAAACGAATCACTTTATGATCGGTGGACTTTTGATAAAAGGCGGACATGGGTACAATAGCAATACCAAATTCCCTAACCAATCTTTCCGCAAATACGGTATCCGGTTCATCTGAAATAGCATCATAGCGATAACTTTCAAAATAAGAGCCAGAGGAAGGTAAGCGCACAAATTTAGTATTGTCCAATAAGCCCCTTAAGTAATCTCTTTTTTCTTGATACATTGCACCAATAGATAAATAAGCTTCCTTATTGGTCATGTACTCCGCAATCGCTATTTGTTTGGGTGTATCACATCCAAAAGCATTAAACTGATGCACTTTACGATACTCCTTCATTATATTTTCAGGCGCAATACAATAACCTAATTTCCAACCAGTACAATGGTAAGTTTTACCAAAGGAAAAACAAACAAAAGTGCGCGCAAACAAATCAGGATATTTCATCACTGTTTCATGTTGCTTATTATCATAAATCAAATGCTCATATACTTCATCACTGATTAAGTACAAGTTATTTGCAAGTACTATTTCTTGTAATATTAAAATATCTTCTTTGGTAAATACACGCCCTGTAGGATTATGCGGGGTGTTCACTAATATCGCTTTTGTTTTAGGCGTGATGGCTGCCTTCACTTTATCCCAAGGAATACTATATTCAGGAAATTCTAATTCTATAGGCACCACAATACCGCCATTAAAAACAATATTAGGAATATAACTATCATAGGCGGGTTCAAAAATGATCACCTCGTCACCTGGTTGTATAATGGTTGAAAAAGCACAAAAGATAGAATAGGTACCGCCCGGCGTAATCGTAATATTAGTTTCCGGGTTAATATTTACATCATATAAATATTTAATTTTCTCGGCCAATCTTTCACGTAATAATGGAACACCATTGGTGTGTGCATATTGATTACCGCCCGACTGCATGGCTTTATTAACGCATTCAATCAACTCGGCACTCATTGGAAAATCAGGAAAACCCTGTCCTAAATTAATGGCATTATGCTTTGCTGCCAATTGGCTCATTACTGTAAAAATACTTGTGCCAATATTGGGAAGCTTTGATTGCATATAATAAGAAAATTAAAAATTCAGTTGATTGGATAATCGCTTTAATTCGATCTCAGCAATTTTTGCATTGAAGCGTAAGCTCACTAATCTAAATCCAGCTGTTTCAAAGCTTTGTTGGGCTTGCTTTACATCCACCATGGTGGCTTGGCCTAACTTATATTTTTGCATCACTAAATCCAATAAGGATTGTGACATTTCAAAATTTTGAATCTCAATCGGTGTTTGCTTTAAACTATTTTTATAACTCTGATACGTTTTTAATAATTCAGTATTTAAATCCTGCTCCGTATTTTGCAATTGAATTTTAGCGGACTTGGTATTGATTTCTGCATTTTTAATCGCGCGCTTATTTGCACCGCCAGTATAAATAGGGATGCTTAAATTTAGACCCAAAAATGGACCATAACTTTCATTCAACAATATAAATCCTGCAGCCGACTTATTGCTGTTGTAATTAAATCCAGTACTCGCTCTTAGCGTAGGATAGGATAAAGTTTTCGTTTCCTTTTCCAAAAACTGATTCACATTAACCAACTGTTGTGCTGATTGTAACAAAGGATGTTCTTTAATTTTTGCTTCCACTGCAGACAATAACAATTGATCATCTACTTTGATGCTATCATTGATGATAATGCTATTTGTATTAGGCATTACAATCGTATTTAACAAATCGGCTTTGGCTTGATCTATAATTAATAATTGATTTTGTTCTGCTTGTACTAAAGCATTTAAATCCAAATTAGATTGTAAAAAATCGGCTTGATTCGCGACGCCAATTTTTTGACGTGTTTCAACAATATCTAATCTTTCCTTAGAAGTCTCAATAGATTTTTGAATTGTTTTTAAAAATGCTTGTTGACGAACAACATTATAATATTGTTGCATCACTGTTGAAATGGTATTCAACAATTGTGATTCAAGTAAGGATTTGTTTTGACGCTCCAAACTTTCCAAGCGATTTTTAGTAGCCTGTACTCTATAGCCATTGAATAATACCATCGTAGCATTCACGGCACTATTTAGATTGCTACCATCCACACCGTTTCTTGAAGTGTTACGGTTCGCATCTGGGAAGGTTTGATTAATCGACGTTAATGTATTATTATTGTTGCTTGTATTGGTAATAGTAGGTAAACCCCCTGCAACACCAATGTTATTATTGTTTTTAGCAATCGCTAAATTATTTTCCACCAATTGAATATCATAACTGTTTTTTAATGCAGTTTGAATGGCCTCGTTTAAGCTTAAAGTTTTTTGTGCAACCGCATTATGACTTAATGCTGCTAAAAAAAATAGGCTAATAAATATAATTCTCAATCCTGATTTTTGCATATAATAAAATTAACGACACCCTGCTACGTCTCAAAATATATTACACAAGTGGCGAGTGACCAATTATCCAACTAAGGTACCCACTTCAGCCCCTTGCACGACTCTTAATAAATTACCTGGTTGATTCATATCAAAAACAATAATTGGAAGTTTGTTTTCCATACATAAGGTAAAGGCCGTCATGTCCATCACCTTTAAATTTTTTGATATACAATCCTGGAAGCTGATTTTATCAAATTTAACTGCGTTTGGATTTTTTTCTGGATCACTATCATATACCCCATCTACGCGGGTTCCTTTCAAAATAACATCTGCTTTCATTTCAATAGCGCGTAGCGAACCGGCCGTATCTGTAGTGAAATAAGGATTTCCCGTTCCTGCACCAAATATAACTACACGTCCCTTTTCCAAATGACGCAATGCTTTGCGACGAATGTAAGGCTCAGCTACCTGCTCCATATTAATGGCAGATTGCAATCGCGTATACACCCCTATTTTTTCAAGCATGGCTTGTATCGCCATAGCATTTATCATGGTTGCCAACATACCCATATAATCACCATGCGCACGCTCAATACCACTATCCGCTTCATTCATGCCACGATAAATATTTCCTCCGCCAATCACGATAGCTACTTGAACACCTAAGTCGGTTACTTGTTTAATTTCATTGGCATATTGCTCAATGATCTTAGGATCAAATGGATCTCCATTTCTTTGTGCTCCTAATAATGCTTCCCCTGATAATTTTAATAATACGCGTTTGTATTTTGGCAGCATAGTAGATGTTGTTTTGTAATTGCAAGATAAGAATTTTAGAGCAACAAAAAAGGGTCCCGATTGCTCGGGACCCTTTTTAAACTATTATTCTAGTAATTTACTATCTAGGTATTTGAACCATTTGAATTTTTTGCATGAAGCACTGCTCACTTGCAATTTAACCTAAAGCTACACGCTTAAACTCGATTACTTTAAGGTCAGCACCTACGCTCTTAACGTGGTCACCCACTGTTTTAGAACCGTCTTTTACAAAAGACTGCGCTAATAAGGTTTGCTCTTTAAAGAAAGCTGCAATTTTACCTTCAGCAATTTTAGCAATCATTTCTTCTGGTTTACCAGCCATTTTAGGATCTTCCTTCATGGTGTCAATGATGATTGCACGCTCACGAACTACTGTTTCCGCTGGAACTGAATCAGCATCAACTGCCACTGGATTCATTGCAGCAATTTGCATCGCAAGATCTTTACCTAATTCAGCAGCCTCTGCAGATAATCCTACCAATACGCCCATTCTGTATGAACCATGAATATAAGAAGCTACAAATGGAGCGTCAACTCTTTCAAATTTAGCAACTCCGATTTTTTCACCGATAGAAGCTAATTTATCATTGATCATGTCTGATACTTTTGTACCATTCACGCTTACTTCATTTAATTCTTCCGCAGATTTTACATTGTTCGCAACTGCAGCGTCAGCAATGCTTTGCGCAAATGCAACGAATTCAGCATTCTTAGAAACGAAATCTGTTTCACAAGAAATACAAACAACAAAACCTGTTTTGTGATCCGCAGAAGTTTGTGCAATAATTACACCTTCTTTTGCTTCACGATCGCTACGCTTTGCAGCGACTTTTTGTCCTTGCTTACGTAACCAATCAATTGCTGCTTCAAAGTCATTGTTTGTTTCTGTCAAAGCTTTACGGCAATCCATCATACCGGCACCTGTTGCTTGACGTAATTTGTTAATGTCTTGTGCTGTTATAGCGCTCATAAATTATATTTTTAAATAAGTGTATTATTAATTTTTGATAGCTGGATGCTATCGATTAAAAACAATTGGGTCATTAGTATCCTAAGGACACCAATAACCCAATTGGATAATTATTTATTTACCTGCTGGGCGACGTGTACTTTGAATACGACGCTTAGGCGCACCTGGTGCTGTTGGAGCAGCTCCTGCTCCACGCTTACCTCTTCCACCTTCTGCATTCGCTTCAGCTTCCATACGTTTTGCTTTCGCTTCGTTTTCATTGTTGCCTTCTTCTGTTTCGTTATCGTCATCTTTAGAAGCTTGACGCTCAGCTAAACCTTCAGCAATAGCAGCAGTGATATAGTTGGTAATAATTGCAATTGATTTTGTAGCATCATCATTTGCAGGGATAGAAAAATCAACTTTGTTTGGATCACAATTCGTATCCACCATTCCAAAAGTTTGAATTCCTAAACGCTTAGCTTCCGCTAATGCAATATGCTCATGTCCGATATCCACTAAAAATAAAGCTGCTGGTAAACGGCCCAATTGAGCGATACCACCTAATACTTTTTCCATTTTATCTTTATCACGACCTAAAGTCAAACGCTCTTTTTTAGTTAAGCTATCTGCGCTACCGTCGTTCAACATTTTTTCAATGCTTTGCATTTTCTTAACGCTCTTACGAACAGTGTTAAAGTTAGTCAACATACCACCCAACCAACGCTCTGTAGCGTAAGGCATGTTTACTTTTTTAGCACACTCACTCACGATTTCTTTCGCTTGCTTTTTAGTGGCAACAAACATAATTTTTTTACCGCTCTTTGCAATTTGCTTTAACGCAGCTGCAGTTTCTTGTAAATGATCTACTGTTTTATTTAAATCGATGATATGTATCCCTTTTTTCTCAGCGAAAATGTAAGGTAACATTTTAGGGTTCCACTTCTTTTTAAGGTGACCAAAGTGTACGCCAGCTTCCAAAAGTTGCTGTTGAAGTGAAGTATTATTTTCCATTTGTATAAATTGTAATAATGAATTAATGTTAAAATTGTTGGATTAACGTTTACTGAACTGGAAGCTACGACGTGCTTTCTTATGTCCGAATTTCTTACGCTCAACACTACGAGGGTCACGCGTTAATTGTCCGGCTGCTTTTAACGCAGGACGTAATTCAGGATTCAATTCAATTAATACACGAGCAATACCTAATTTGGCTGCTTCTGCTTGTCCTTTAAAACCACCGCCTTGTGCGTTGATTACGATATCGTATTTACCCATTAAGTCAGTAGTTTTTAAAGGCGCTTCTACTTGATTTTGTAAATACACTAAAGGGAAGTAAGCTTTATAATCTTTGTCATTAACGGTAATTTTTCCAGTACCCTTACTTACAAAGACGCGCGTTACTGCTTCCTTACGACGACCAACTGCATTTGTTTGCTTTTCCATTTATTTATATTTGGAATTAATTAAAATTTAAATTCTTTAGGTTGTTGTGCAGTATGAGGGTGTTTTTCACCAGCATACACAAACAATTTTTTAACCATCTTACGTCCCAAACGATTTTTAGGTAACATACCCTTAACCGCTCTTTCCATAATTACTTCTGGACGACGCTTGATTAAATCTTCTGCAGCTTCTTCCTTTTTACCACCTGGGTAACCAGAGTAGTTTAAGTATTGTTTGTCGTGGAATTTATTTCCAGTCAACAAAACTTTTTCTGCATTAACGATGATTACATAATCTCCACAATCAACGTGCGGAGTGTAATAAGCCTTGTTCTTACCACGTAGAACTGCTGCGATTTTTGAAGCGATACGTCCTACGGTTTGATTAGTACCATCAACAATGTACCAGCCATGTTTAACGGTAGCCGCGTTGGCGTGCTTCGTGGTGAAATGTAGTTTACTCATAATTCTTTGTTTTAATGAGGCTGCGCTATCCCGTCAGCCATAAAATAT
>JBEATG010000099.1:0-3476 GCA_041162035.1 Bacteroidota bacterium | reverse complement strand
GTTTAACAGGGACAATGTTAAGGGTATTTGCTTAAGTAGTAAACGAGCATATCCTTCTGCCAGCGAGGTAATAAATGAAGTCCTTTTAAAAGGGCGCTATTTTAAAAAATAGCGCCCTTTTTTATATTTCAGACAGTAAAATTCGTAATATTACTATTCAGTTTTATTAGCTACATTTTCTAAAAATTCCAACTATGATAAAGTTATTCATCCAAAGTTTCTTTTTATTATTATTCACCACTTTTACGAATGCACAAAGCAATGCAGATACTTCTGAATTGAATAAAACATTCAAGCAGGTTAAATGGAGAAGCATTGGGCCTTTTAGAGGCGGCAGATCCAATACAGCAGTAGGTGTTGCTACTAATCCCATGGTATATTATATGGGGACTACTGGTGGTGGATTATGGAAAACCGAGGACATGGGACTTAGTTGGAATAATATTTCTGATGGATTTTTTAAGACTGCAACAGTTGGAGGTATTGCGGTTGCAGAAAGCGATCCAAATATAGTGTATGTGGGTATGGGAGAGCACGCAGTAAGAGGGGTGATGACACATCACGGAGATGGCATGTATAAAAGTACGGACGCAGGAAAAACTTGGAAAAAAATTGGATTGGATGCAACACATCATATTGCACGTGTAGTGATTGATCCTAAAAATCCAAATATTGTTTTTGTTGCAGCGCAGGGTTCATTGTATAGTAATTCAAATGATCGCGGCATTTACAAATCAATTGATGGTGGTACCACTTGGAATAAAATTTTATTTATTGATGATAAAACGGGTTGTGCTGAATTATCTATGGATATGAATAACCCATCCATTTTATATGCTGCTATGTGGGAGCATGGTCGCACACCTTGGAAAATAACAAGTGGTGGCCCTGGTAGTGGTTTATATAAATCAACTGATGGTGGTGCTACTTGGAATAAAATGCAAGATGGTTTGCCAAAAGAAATGGGTAAAATGGCAATCACAGTAAGTCGTGCAAATTCAGAAAAAGTATATGCACTTATAGAAAGTGATTTTACAAAAGAAGCAGGTGGAATGTACGTTTCAGAAAATGCAGGAAAAACTTGGAGCCACGCTACCAGCGATCATCGTATCATTGGAAGAGCATGGTATTATATTGAAGTATTCGCTGATCCAATTGTCGAGAACACCTTATATGTAATGAATGCGCCTGCATTAAAATCAACAGACGGCGGAAAAACATGGGAAAACATTTCATCCACCCATGGTGACTATCATAACTTATGGATAAATCCAAGCAATAGTAATAATATGATTATTGCAGATGATGGCGGCGCAGCAATCACATTTAATGGTGGAAAATCTTGGAGTAGTCAAGATATTTATGCTACCGCACAATTTTATCGCATTAATGTAGACAATGAATTTCCTTACAATATATATGGCGGACAACAGGATAATAGTTCCGTAAAAATTGCTAGCCGCTCATTTAGAGGAGGAATTAACACAACCCATTGGAGCGCATCTGCCGGCGGTGAGAGTGCTTTTCTAGCATTTGATCCAAATAATCCAAGATATGTTTTGGGCGGGAGCTATCAAGGAACTATTGAAGTATTTGACAGCAAATCAAAAGGAAGCACCAATATCATGGCAGCCCCTATTCAATATTTAGGGAAGGATGCAAAAGATGATAAATACAGATTTAACTGGAACGCTCCTATTATATGGAGTAAGCACGAACCAAATACCTATTACCATGGCGCACAAGTTTTATTGCGTACCACTGATATGGGAAAAACTTGGACCGAAGCTTCTCCTGATTTAACAAGAAATGAAAAAGCAAAACAAGGAACGCCGGGTGGACCATTTACCAATGAAGCAGTAGGCGCCGAAAATTATGGAACATTAAGCTATGTGATCGAATCCCCAAGTGAAAAAGGGGTTATCTATACAGGAAGTGATGATGGTTTTGTGCAATTAACAAAAGATGGTGGTAAAACATGGAAAAATATAACACCAGCTGGGCTTGCAGAATGTTTGATTAATGCTATTGAAGTATCTCCCTTTGATAATGCAACAGCCTACATCGCAACCACAAGATATAAGTTTGATGACCATACGCCTGGATTATATAAAACAACCGATTATGGAAAAACATGGACCAAAATTAATACAGGAATTGCTACAAACGCATTTACAAGAGTCATTAGAGAAGATACCAAAGTAAAAGATTTATTATTTGCAGGCACTGAATTTGGTGTTTACATTTCACGCAACGGTGGAAAAAACTGGATGCCATTTCAATTAAATTTACCGAATACGCCTATTACTGATTTACGTATTCATCAAGATAACTTAATAGCGAGCACCTCTGGCAGATCATTTTGGATATTAGATGATTTAAATTTATTTAGACAATATAAAAAAGATACCAATAATGCGCTATTGTATCAGCCCACCAACGCCTACCTTGCGAATGGCTATAGTGAATTAGACCAAAACAACGAAGAATTTAATGGTAGTAAAATGTTTGAAGGTGTGAATCCAGCAACAGGTGTCGTTCTTTATTATCAGCTTCCTACTTTAAAAGAAAAAGAAGTGGTTACATTGGAAATAAAAGATGCGGCAGGAAATATAATTAGAAAGTTTAGTTCTACATCGGAAGCAGACAACAAAGTTGGTGGACGTCGCAGTCCGAGGGAGCCGAAACTAAGCACAAGCAAAGGATTAAATCGTTTTGTGTGGGATATGCGTTATCCAAGCATACCAACCATTCCAGGTGTTTTTATTGAAAGTAGTTTTAGAGGTCACAAAGCAATACCTGGCAACTATACTATAACATTGAAAGCAGGTCCGCAAACAAATAGCACAACAGCTACAATTTTAGCCAATCCATTATATCAAGTAGGCGAAAATGATTACAAAGAATTTGACGCATTAATGAAACAAATGGAAGGAGAAGTTATAACGATGCATTCCATGATTCTTGATTTATATGAAAGTAAAAATCAATTGGAAGGCGTATTAAAAAACTTGCCGTCCGAGGAGAAATACAGTGCTGTAAAAGCGAAAGGAGATGCGGTGGTTCAGCTATTAAAAGCATGGGATGAGGATATGATACAACGCAAATCAACAGCGTATGATGATGTTGAAAATTTCCCAAATAAGTTTACCGCAGAATATATGTTTATGGTCAATCAAAATGAAAGCGATATTCCAAGAGTAAATCAACCTGTACTTGATTTATTGAAAGAATATACCCCTAAATGGGAGGCATTAAAAGCAAGAGGACTTGACCTAAAAAATAATATACTTCCGGCTTTAAATAAGCAATTGTGGGAGGCTGGCGTTGGTGCTTTTTGGATAAAATAGGAAGCATTTGAATTAAAATTTAGCGCTTGTTGAAACAAACAGGCAATACTCAGGCCAAAGCCCAAACTTACTCCTTAAGTTTGGGCTTTTCCTTTACAGGATACCCAATAAATAAGTAAATTTGCC
>JBEATG010000042.1:0-3219 GCA_041162035.1 Bacteroidota bacterium | reverse complement strand
CTTGACATAGTTTATATTTTCATTTTAGATTTTCTTAGTTCAATTTATGTTTTGAAAATCTCATTTTATTTATTGTATTAAATCCCCGAATTAAATTATAAGTGCAATTACTAGTATAATTACATATGTAATTACAAATGCTCCATATAGGTTGCCAAATCCTTATCACCTCTGCCACTTAAACAAACCACCACCACATCAGTTGGCTTTAAACCTAATTTAGGCAATACCGAAAAAGCATGCGCTGTTTCTAATGCAGGAATAATGCCCTCAATTTGTGAAATATGAAAAGCGGAAGCCAGCGCTTCTTCATCTGTTGCACTTAAAAAAGTACCTCGCTTGCTTTCATATAAAAACGCGTGCAATGGTCCAATACCTGGATAATCCAAGCCTGCTGAAATACTATGTGGCTCCACTACCTGGCCATCACTGGTCTGCATGACAATACTTTTACTACCGTGCAAAATACCATGCGTTCCAAGTTGGGTGGTAGCGGCACTTAATCCTGAATAAACCCCATGACCAGCTGCTTCTACAGCAACCAATGCAACGCTTGGTTCATTTAAAAAATGATAAAATGCACCCGCTGCATTACTACCCCC
Organism: Bacteroidota bacterium; assembly: GCA_041162035.1. GTDB lineage: Bacteria > Bacteroidota > Bacteroidia > Chitinophagales > Chitinophagaceae > Sediminibacterium. The sequence continues at coordinate 2,617 of JBEATG010000042.1, read as the reverse complement.
ACCTACACAGGCCACAACGTGCGTAGGTAATTCATTCCCTAGTTTTTCCAATAATTGGCTTCGCATTTCTTTACTTATCACACTTTGAAAACGAGCAACCATATCCGGATAAGGATGAGGCCCTACTACGCTACCAATAATATAATGCATTTCATTAGGCTCATTGATCCAAGCACGTATCGCTTCATTGGTCGCATCCTTCAATGTTTTACTACCGCTTTTGGCAGGCACTACCGTTGCGCCCAGCATTTTCATTCTTGCTACATTGGGCGCTTGTCTTTCAATATCCTTTTCACCCATATATACGACACATTCCATTCCCTTTAATGCACAAACCGTAGCTGTTGCAACCCCATGTTGTCCAGCACCTGTTTCCGCAATAATTTTAGTTTTACCTAATCTTTTTGCCAAAACAATTTGACCAATCGTGTTATTAATTTTATGCGCACCTGTATGACACAAATCCTCTCTCTTTAAATATATATTTGCCCCTATTTCTTTGCTTAATCTTTCAGCGAAAAAAAGTGGTGTTGGCCTTCCCACATAATCTTTTAATAAAGCATCCACTTCGGTAATAAAGGTAGGATCCTCCATTATTTTCAAATACTCGACCTTGAGGGTTTCCACATTTTTAAATAACATCTCAGGGATATAGGCACCGCCAAATTCACCATAGTATCCTTCGATACTTGGATTTTGATAATTTAATTCCGTGTTAAATACTTGCATTTATAAATGTTTTAATTAATTCTAAATTTTTTATTCCTGGAGTCATTTCAAATTGGCTATTGATATCAATCACTGATAAACTTTTTCCTGCTTTTGTTTTTTGCAATACTTCAATGCCGTGCGCATCATTTGGACCAATACCCCCACTTAGAAAGTAGGGCTTATTAAATTCAGTATTTTTGATCAGTTCCCAATTAAAATGTTGTCCTGTTCCTCCATATAAAGCACTATCAGTATCAAATAGATAAAAGCTTGCTGCATTTTCAAACGCTGCAAAATCAGGTAAACGATTACCCACCCTAAATACCTTAACCACCGGAACTATTTGATTAATTGTTGCACAATAATCAGCATCCTCATCGCCATGCAATTGCACTAAATCCAATTTGGCTTTGCTAATGATGTCCATCACATGCGCCAAAGTTTCATTTACAAATACACCAACTTTTTTTGCATACCCTGGTTTAAACGCAGATAATTGTTCTACTGTCAACTGATTTAATACATAACGCTTTGAAGGCGCATAAAAAATAAACCCAATAAAATTCACCTTCATTTCATCAAGCGCGATGGCTTGCGCCAAATCAGTAATACCACAAACTTTATATTGCATGGCCACTTGATTTAATTTGTGATGCAAATAGTTCAAAAGCTTTTGCTGGATCCGCTTGTTTCATAAAATACTCCCCCATTAAAAATCCATCAAACCCTTCCTTTTTTAATAACTGAAAAGTAGCCAGATCATAAATTCCGCTCTCTGCTATACTTAATTTGTTTTTGGGTAATCGACTTCGTAATTGTAAAGAATGTTCAATATTTACTTCAAATGACTTTAAACTACGATTATTCACCCCAACGAAATCAACCTCATCACATATATGTTCCATTTCAGTTTCGTCATGTATCTCCAATAACACTTCTATCCCTAATTGCTTTGCAGTAGCCGCCAACAATTTCGTTTCGGCAGGCGTTAAGCAGGATGCAATTAATAAAATAACAGAAGCTCCATAAGCCTTGGCTTCAATAATTTGAAACTCATCAATAATGAATTCTTTACGCAATACTGGCGTTGTATTTTTTACGGCTATTGTTAAATCATCCAAGCTTCCTCCAAAAAAATGAGTATCTGTCAATACCGAAATTCCTGAAGCACCAAAATCACTATATGCTTTGGTTACCTCATGAACCAATGCTGTATTATTAATAATGCCTTTAGAAGGAGATTGTCTTTTGAATTCAGCAATAATACCCGTTTTGTTTGGATCAACTAAATTTGATTTTAGGGAATGACCCGGTGTTGTAAATAAAGGCATGGCTTCAAGCTCCCCAATAGAAATTTGCTTTTTTCGTTCTGCTACTTCAACGAACTTTTGGGCAACAATTTTTGCTAAAATATTTGTACTCATTATTGTAGGCTGATTAATGTTTTTAAACAATTATTAGCCGCACCTGATTCCAAACTATTCACCGCAGCTTGAAAAGCTAATTCATAATTTTGATACTTACCTGTAACATGCAATGCCATGGCAGCATTCGCCAATACCACCGCATTTTGTGACCAAGTCCCTTTTCCTTCAATAATATTTTTAAAAATAGCAGCTGCCTCGGCTACGGTATCGCCCCCTTCTAATTCAGCTGCAAATACCCGCTTTTTACCTAATTGATAGGGTGTTTTAATCGACTCTCCTGTATTGGATAATATTTTCGTATCTGTTGTTAACGAAATTTCATCATACCCATCCAAACTATGAATGATGGTGAATTCCTTATCCAATAACTGCAACACATAATTGTATATTCTGGCCATTTCTAGATTATACACCCCAATTAATTGAAATTTTGGTTGTGCTGGATTTACAATAGGACCTAACATATTAAAAAAGGTACG
>JBEATG010000025.1:0-3627 GCA_041162035.1 Bacteroidota bacterium | reverse complement strand
TTATCTGAAGCCAAAGATGGCTTTGGGGAGGAAGGAGAAGAAGGGGATCATGATAAAGAAGAGGATGATGATAAAGAGGACGATGATAGTGCAGAAGATTCCGATAGCAATGCAGAAGGAGGTGAATTTTTTGAAGGAGAAGCCTTTTAACGCATCCATTTTTTATACATCAATTTTTCTTTTTGTCGCTATTGAATAGCTTGCAATTTGTTTATTTCATTTTCAAATAAAGTTTCTTGTCAAATAATACGGTATATATCATTGTAGGTCCAACCGCAGTTGGGAAAACTAGTTTTGCCATTGCATTGGCACAACATTTCAAAACTGAAATAATTTCAGCAGATGCAAGACAATGTTATGCGGAATTAAATATTGGCGTAGCACGCCCCAGTTTGGAGGAATTGTCAAAAGTTCCCCATCATTTTATCGCCAGTCATTCCGTAAATGATACCATCAATGCGCAAGTTTTTGAAAATTATGCTTTAGCAAAAACGGAAGAAATATTTAAAACACATCATTCAGTTGTGATGGTGGGTGGCACAGGTTTGTACATTAAAGCATTTTGTGAAGGGCTAGATATGATACCGGACATTGATCCTGCTATTAGAGTGCATATTATAGCGCAGTATGATAAGCTAGGATTGAGGTGGTTACAAAAGGAAGTTTCCGTAAAAGATCCACTTTATTGGGAAAAGGGGGAACAACAAAATCCCCAAAGATTAATGCGCGCGTTGGAAGTTATCCTTGGGACCGGCGCCTCAATTTTAAGTTTTCAAACAAAAAATAAAATAACCCGTCCTTTTGAAATTGTTAAAATTGGACTTGAATTACCAAGGGAACAATTATATGATCGGATTAACCAACGCGTTTTAACCATGGTCGAAAGTGGTTTGGAGCAGGAAGTAAGTGCCTTAGCACCGCAGTATCACTTGAATGCATTGCAGACAGTGGGTTATAGCGAATGGCTTCCTTATTTTGAAGGCAGCAATTCTAAGGAAAAAGTCATAGAAAATATCCAACAAAATACCAGACATTATGCGAAAAGGCAAATGACTTGGTTTAAAAAAGACCCCGAAATTACTTGGCATCAGTCCGATCAAATAAATGTTGCTCAAATAGGGTAGTGGCTGATACTTTAAAATATTTATTAAATAAGTATTAAAAAAATAAAAATACTATTTTAATTAGCTAATTTTAATAGTAAATTATTCGTATATTTTTCAAAGCAATTGACTGCAAATTTTGCAAGACCAATCCTACTTAAAAAAGTATTAAATAAAAAATCAACAATCAATCATTAAACATAAAATTATGCAACTAAGAATTTTAATGGCAGTGGTCGGTATTTCTTCATTGTCGATGGCAAATGCGCAAACGCAAACCATCCAATTTGAAAAATACACTTTGCCCAATGGCTTAAAAGTTATTTTACATGAGGATCATTCTGCACCGGTGGTCGCAGTGACGGCCCTATATCATGTAGGTTCCAAGAACGAGGATACTGCGCGTACAGGTTTTGCGCATTTCTTTGAACATTTGTTATTTGAAGGATCTGAAAATATCAAACGCGGTGAGTTTGATAAATATATCACCAATGCGGGTGGTGCATTAAATGCAAATACTTCACAGGATCGTACTTTTTATTACGAGCTATTACCTTCCAATCAAGTGGATTTGGGTTTGTGGTTAGAAAGTGAGCGTATGATGCATGCAAAAATTGAACAAATTGGAGTGAACACACAACGCGAAGTAGTTAAAGAGGAAAAAAGACAAAGAGTGGACAATCGACCTTATGGCTCTTTTTTAAATGAAATGTTGAAACGTGCATTTAAAGTACATCCTTATCAATGGGCGCCAATAGGAAGTATGGATCATTTAAACGCAGCTAAATTAGAAGAGTTCATTAATTTTTATAAAACTTTTTATGTGCCCAACAATTGCGTTTTATCCATCGCAGGTGATTTTAATAAGGCAGATTTGAAAAAGAAAATTGAAGCTTATTTTGGGCCTATTAAAAAAGGAACAAATATTATTCCAAGACCCTCCATTAAGGAGCCGGCATTGGGAGGGGAAGTAAGAGATGTCATACAAGATAATATTCAATTACCAGGCGTGTTTCAAGCTTATAGAGCGCCAAAGCAAGGGGGCGAAGAATATTATGCTTTTAATGTGTTGTCCACTATTTTATCAGGTGGAGAATCATCTAGAATGAATAAAACATTAGTAGATAAAAAACAACAAGCCGTAGCTGCACAAGCAGCACCGTTTTTTAATGAGGACGAGGGACTGTTTATCACTTTAGCTATTGCGAACATGGGTGTGAAAATTGAAGCCTTGGAATTGAGTATGGATAGTATCGTTAATGACTTAAAAACAGATTTAGTGGGTGAAAGAGAATTTCAAAAAGTAAAGAATCAAATCACCACACAAATAGTTACAAGTAATGGGACGATGGCAGGGATCGCTGAAAGCTTAGCCAATAATGAAGTTTATTTTGGAGATGCTAATTTAATCAATACTGAATTGGATAAATACAATAAGGTAACTAGACAGGATGTCTTAAATGTGGCTAAAAAATATTTAAACAAGGACAATCGTGTTGTTCTTTATTATGTACCTAAAGAAAAACCTACTACAAAGTAATTGCGCAATTGATTTGTACAACACAAAAAATAATTTTATGAAAAAACAGATATATATCGCTTTATTAATGTTGCCCATAGTTACAATGGCACAAACAATAGATCGTTCAAAAGCACCTGCGCCAGGGATAGCGCCATTGATACAAATTGGCAGCCCCGTTAAATTCACTTTAGCAAATGGGATGCAAGTATTTGTAGTTAAAAATACAAAATTGCCAAGAGTGACCGCTTCTCTTGCATTTGATTACGATGGTTTCGCAGAAGGAGAAAAGGCAGGCGTTGCTGAAATGGCAGGGCAGTTATTGAAAAGGGGTACGACCACTAAATCAAAAGCACAATTAGACGAAGCGGTTGAGTTTTTAGGAGGAAGCATGTCTACTTCAAGTCAGTCTGCAACTGTTAGTTCACTTAAATCTAATTTTCCTTCATTAATGTCCTTAATGGCGGAGGTAGTACTTAAGCCTGCATTGGCTAATGATGAATTAGAGAAAATTCGTAAGCAAACATTGTCTGGAATAGAATCAAATAAAGATGATGCGGATGCAATTTCAGGAAATGTAGTGAAGAAGTTAGTGTATGGTGCTTCACATCCTTATGGTGAAATGATGACGACTAAAACAGTGAATAGCATCACTATAAATGATGTTAAATCATTTTTAACTACCTATTGGAAACCCAATATGGCTTATTTGGTTTTTGTGGGTGATATTGAACCATCAGTCGCTAAAGCTTTGGCAGAAAAAAGTTTTGGAGCATGGGCGAAGGGTACTGCAACGAAGCAAAATTTTGCAAAACCTTCATTACCTAATCAAACCTATGTTGCTGTTATTGATCGACCAGCAAGTGTTCAAAGTGTGGTAACTATTGCAACGACTGTTGATTTACTTCCTGGTTCCTCTAATGTAATAGCAGGATCAGTAATGAATAATATATTAGGCGGTGGTTTCTCGGGTCGTTTGTTTGCAAACCTTCGTGAAAAACATGC
>JBEATG010000011.1:0-3090 GCA_041162035.1 Bacteroidota bacterium | reverse complement strand
GTTTCTAATCCACTTAATAATCTATCCGCATATTCAGTGATGCGTAAATACCATTGTCTTAATTTTTTCTTCTCCACTGGATGACCCCCTCTCTCACTTAAACCATTAATCACTTCGTCATTCGCTAACACAGTTCCTAATGCTGCACACCAATTCACTTCCCCGATACCGCAAAATGCCAAACGGTAATGCATTAAAATATCTTGCTGCTGCTTTTCTGAATATCCTTTCCAAGTTTCAGCGCTAAATGTTTTCACCTCATCTACTGGACAGGTATGATTTGTATTTCCTTCCTTTTCAAATACCGATACTAAATTTTGAATAGGGCTTGCCTTTTGCTGTGTGCGATCAAAATAACTATTAAACAGTTGTAAAAAGATCCACTGTGTCCATTTGTAATAAGTTGCATCACAGGTGCGCACTTCCCTGTCCCAATCGTAGCAAAATCCAATATTGTCTAATTGCTTTCTAAAATTATTAATATTATCATGGGTGCAAATCGCAGGATGTACCCCATTTTCAATGGCATATTGTTCTGCAGGCAAACCAAATGCATCATAACCCATGGGATGTAATACATTAAAACCTTTTAATCTTTTAAAACGACTATAAATATCTGAAGCAATATAGCCCAACGGATGCCCTACATGCAAACCTGCACCACTCGGATAAGGGAACATATCCAAAACATAACACTTCGGTTTGCTTGAATTATTGCTAACTTGATACGCTTTTTTCTCCTGCCAAATAGTTTGCCATTTCTTTTCAATGGCCCTAAATTGATACTCCATCTAATTGCATTTCATTTTAAATGGTTGAATCATAACAATTCTTTAACCAAAATCAAAAAAATACACATTTTGGCCTAAAAAATGGGATAATTCATCCTCTGCAAATGTAAGCCATTAGCGTTCAAAACCCTACATTTGCAAAGTGAACAAGTAAAATTTTATGCTATGGCAGTAACAGGATCTACCTCTTTAAAACGCAGCAAGCCCAACTACATTTATAGTGTGATTGGGGTGGCAATTGTTTTGTTTATTATGGGCATCATGGGATGGCTATTTTTAAACCTACATTCCATTGGGGACAATTTTAAAGAAGATATCCGTATTAGCGTTTATTTGAGAACCTCCGACAAAAATGCAATAGGAAAAGTACAGCAATATATTGCCAGCCAACCCTATGCCAAAAACGTCGAATACGTAAATAAGGAAAAGGCCAAAGCCATTTGGAATAAAGAAAACAATGAGGAATGGGCTAAAATTTTAGATGTTAATCCACTTCCTGAAAGTGTCGACTTTTTTGCGAAAGCCGATTATGTGAATCCTGATAGTTTGGCGAATATCAGCAAGGCGATCGAAAACGAATTCAAAACAGAAGTAGCAGATATTCAATATCCAAAAAGCTTAGTTACCAACCTGAATGAAAGGGCCACTAAAATAGGGGTGATTTTTTTAGTGATGTCTATTATACTTTGTATCATCGTGATTATTAGTATTGATAATACCATTCGATTAGCCATGTTCAGCAATCGTTTTTTAATTAAAACTATGCAAATGGTGGGTGCAACAAGGGGCTTTATTTCAAAGCCATTAGTGATTCGTGCATTGATCAATGGACTAACCAGTGCCTTTATTTCCATTGTTTTATTGTTTGGTTTAACACAATGGGCAGGCAGTCAATTTCCGCAAATCAAAACCATCCAAGGTGCTGGGAATGATTTAATACTCTTTGGCGGTATCATTATTATGGGCGTGGGTATATCTGTATTTAGCACTTACCGCAGTGTATTGAAATATTTAAAAATGAAATTAGACGATCTATATTAACGAATTCATTAAATTTATAACACAGAAATAAAGTCCAACTCAAAGGATAAAAATATCCCAAGAAAACGACAAAAAATTAAATTATATGACACAAAAAGAAACAAAAAAATCCTTAGACATATTTGGCAAGTCAAATTATATTTGGATGTTGGTGGGTGCCTTATTAATTACAGCAGGAATGCTATTAATGACAGGAGGAAAGAGCGCTGACCCCAACGTATTTAATGCAAGTGAAGTGTATAGCTTTAGACGCATTACACTAGCCCCTATCGTAATGATCATTGGCTTTTTGGTTGAAATTTATGCCCTATTTAAAAAAGCGTAATAAATATAATATTTACTCAGATCCCGACGCCTGCGCTCGGGATCTGTTTTTTAATACCCCATTATGAATACAATACAAGCTATCCTAATTGCTATTATCGAAGGTATCACTGAGTTTTTACCTATTTCAAGCACCGCGCATATGAAGTTTGCAAATCCTTTTTTAGGCATTGACGACAGCCCATTTGTGGACTTATTTGAAATTGTGATTCAGCTAGCTGCCATTGCCTCCATCGTTGTTATTTATTATAAAAGATTTTTTGATTTCAAACACAATAGCTTTTATTTAAAATTGGTTGTTGCAGTAATCCCAGCTTTGCTATTTGGCGCTTTATTAAAAAAATATATAGACGCTGCATTAAATAATTTATGGATCATTGCGATTGTAATGATTGCTGGCGGGGTACTACTTTTGTTCGTAGACAAACTATTCAAAGCAAATGAAGCAAGTGAAAGCGGTATCGAAGATTCAGCTACAAATACAAACAATGATGCAAACCTAAACACGAACAATGACGCTGGTGAAATAAGCTATCAAAAATCATTCATCATTGGTTGCTTCCAAGTACTATCCATTATTTTTCCAGGATTAAGCCGAAGTGCTGCAACTATTGTTGGTGGAATGAGTCTAAAATTAAGTAAAAAAATAGCATTGGAATTTTCCTTTTTCTTAGCTGTGCCTACCATGATGGCAGCCTCTGCTAAAAGCACTTTGGATGTTTACAAAACCAATCCTGAAGTATTTGCAGCAGATAACCTCATTACATTACTTATTGGTGCGGTGGTAGCTTTTATAGTTGCCTTAGTCTCGGTGCAGTTTTTTATTAAAATTGTTCAAAAGATGGGATTTGCCCCATTTGGCTGGTACCGTATTGTGCTAGGAATCATCATATTGGTATTATTATACACCAATTATCTTTGCTAAGCTCAGCTG
>JBEATG010000288.1:0-2594 GCA_041162035.1 Bacteroidota bacterium | reverse complement strand
ATGATGGAATCAATATCTTTTTTAGAGGTATTGGCTAAGTCGTAATCGTAAAATGAAATTAAGCTGGTATAATCTTCCTGTAAGAAGCCACGAGCATCTTTAATAATTTCGGTCAATTCCTCATTTGCATGAAATATGTAATTGAATTTTGAAACTGTATTTTGATATGCACGGCGTCCGAGTGTATATTTTTTCTTTGTCAAAATTTCATAAGGGAGTGGGCGCTCTTCTTCGTAAGGTATAAACTTACGTGTTGCGCTATCTAATTTTGCTTTTGCATTGTCAATCTTGTTAAATAAAAAATTGTTTATTTTCTTCTGATTGCTGTCTAAGATACTGTTTACTTTTTTAATCAATTTGGAATTGTTGATATCCAAAATTGACTTAGTAGAATCCTGTGCAAAAACACCCATATTTAGTACAAAGATGCAGCCCAGCAGTAGGAGTAGATGAGGCCTGTATTTTAATGGGATCTGCAACAATTTCATGGTAGGACTAATAACGACTAAAAATACAATTAATTCTGTTTATTTTGTATCTTTATGAAGCAACTTTTAATATGGCAATTTTAGACGACAATAACACTTTTAAACGCACCAGTAATACCTATCGTTTGGTAATTATGAACGACGATACTTATGACGAGGTAGTCGCGTTTAGACTATCTAGAACTTCAGTTTATATTGGCTTTAGTGTCAGTTTCATATTATTAGTTGGATTAACCATTGCGTTAATTGCATTTACGCCACTTAAGTATTACATTCCAGGGTATGGCACCAAAGAAAGTCAAACCGCACTTCAATTGCTGAAAATAAGGACCGATTCATTAGAACAAACCTTACACTATAAGGAGCAATATTTAGAAGGCATAAAAAAAGTGCTTTCAGAAGGTAATGCAAAACAATTGGATACGATTCCGTTGAAACTTCCCGAAAGTTTGCCATCAAATGATTAAATTTTCTTGTGAATTTTAATACGAACAATAATAAAAAAAATAAGCCAGTAACCGTTTGGGCTAATTATGCTGGTTTAGGATCACAATTGATTGGTGGTTTATTATTGTTATTGTATATTGGTAAAAAAGGGGATGCTTATTGGGGTTTTAAGCCAATGTTGATTTGGATATTGCCATTTGCCTTCATTCTTTTCACCTTATACAAAATCATAAAAGAAACAAAATCATAGCCATGTTTATAAAAAAAATGACGCCCATTCTAGGACTTTTCGCACTCGTCAATACCTTATGTTTTTTATTCATGGAAAGTATACCTTATTTTAATTACTACTTTATTATTGTGGTCAATACGATGTTGATTTTCATGGCATTTTTGAGTTATATCCGCATTTTAAAAATGGATAAGAATAACCCGAATGCAATGATTCGTTCTGTTATGTTAGGTACGCTTATGAAAATGGGGGTATTCGCAATCGCTGCTTTAGTTTATGCCAAAACGCAACAAGTAAAAGTGGGTATACCTACCTTATTGGTTTGTATGGGTATTTATCTTTTGTATGCTTGGCTTGAAATTCGTTGGGCAACAAAAAAGAATTAGTTTTTCAACCTCAATAAATATTTTTCTTGGCAAAAGTTGAACATCCACTAAACGCTCTGAATGCCTATTTGCCTGAAGGTGCTTTTACACCTGTGGTTGCTTTAATCAATCAATACAAGGTTCATTTAACAGTAACCAAGGCTAGGAAGTCTGTGTTAGGTGATTATCGCCATGCATTCCAAGGGGCCAATCATAAAATTTCTGTTAATGGGAATTTAAATAAGTATGAGTTTTTAATCACCTTGCTGCATGAATTAGCACACCTTTTGTGTTATGAACAATATAGAAATAGGGTAGATGCACATGGCAAAGAATGGAAAAATATATACGGACATTTACTTGCACAATTTATACAAGAAGGCTTATTTCCTGATGATATTAAAAAGGCATTAAGTAAAACTTTACTAAATCCTGCAGCCACAGCGAATGGGGAAACCAAACTTTTATTGGTTTTGAGAAAGTATAACGAAGTAAAAAAAGTGGGTGTGGTACTCGTTGCGCATATTGCAGAGGGTATATTATTTGAAGCTTTAAATGGAAAAATATTTAGGCGCGGTAAAAAACGCCGTATACGTATTGAATGTGTGGAAGTGGCTACTGGACAGGTTTACTCCTTTAGTGCATTAACTGAAGTGAAGCTAGTGATTGGGTCGTAGTATTTTATATTTTATAAAAATGGGTATAAAACAAAATACCCCCGATGAATCGGGGGTATTTTAAAAATCATGAGAGAGTTTTTCAAAGCCATTATTTTCTTCGAAAATGGCGTATGAAAAACTAAGCAACCGCTTGCTTTACTAAAGCAGCTGCTTCGCTCAACTGAATGGCAGATTGAACTTTCAATCCACTTTCGTCAATTAATTTTTTTGCTTCCACTGCATTGGTGCCTTGTAAACGTACAATGATTGGAATATTAATATTGCCTAATTTGTTAAATGCTTCAATTACACCAGCAGCAACACGATCGCAACGAACGATACCGCCAAAGATGTTAATTAAAATAGCTTTTACATTAGGGTCTTTCATGATAATTCTAAATCC
>JBEATG010000286.1:0-2586 GCA_041162035.1 Bacteroidota bacterium | reverse complement strand
TAAATTTTATTTAACGCTTCTATTACTCACTAATCACGATACCCTCGATGCGCCCGTTTAAGGGATGCATCGAAAAAATCATAAGAGGAAATTATAGAGATTAATATATTTTATAATTAATCTCTATAATTAAGTGCGGGTTTTATATCACCTAATAGTGCTTTGTATTTATAATCTCCAATGGATGATTTAAGTTCTTGTGTTGCTTTTTGAATTAATAATGGATTACTCATTAAATCAATTGCAGTTAAGGCCATTGCTTTACTCGCAACCAACATTCCTTTCGTTCCAATCTCTGTGCCACCTGCTGCTACTGCTTGCCAGCTATGTGCTGTTGTTCCTGGCACCCAGGTTGCAGCACGAAGTCCAACAGTGGGTTTTATATAGCTAACATCACCCACATCGGTTGAACCAGTATTACCACCCCCCATTTCATAACTCAGTGGCTTGATCGATGCAACTGTTTCCATCGCAATGGGCGCACCCAAAAAGCTGGGTTGTATTTTTTTTGCAAATGCTTTTTCTTCCTCCGTATAAGTAACGCCACCGACAATTTCCAAATTGCTTTGCATTACGTCAGCAAGTGTTTTGTTAATTAATAAATCGTGTGTGCCACCAATGATATCATATTTCATGGTAGTGCCTGTACCTAAAGCAGCACCTTCCGCCGCCTTCACAACTCTGTCAAAAATTTCAACCACATCCTTACGCTTTGGATGTCGTACATAATAATATACTTCCGCAAAGTCTGGAACCACATTGGGTGCTTTTCCACCATTGGTGATCACATAATGAATTCTTGTTTCTTGGGGAATATGTTCCCGCATCATGTTGACCATATGATCCATTGCTTCAACTGCATCTAATCCAGACCTTCCTTGTTCAGGCGACATTGCTGCATGTGAAGCCACGCCATAAAATTTAAACTTGGCAGATTTATTGGCAAGCGCTACTGAAGTACCCACTGCATTCACAACATCTGGATGCCAATGAATAACAGCATCTAAATCATTTAAAAGTCCGGCGCGTACTAAAAAAACTTTACCACTGCCGCCTTCTTCTGCAGGACAACCAAATACTTTAATGGTCCCTTTTAATTTACCTGCCGCAATTAATTCTTTAACGACGATCCCCGTTGCTACACTTGCAGTTCCAAACAGATGATGACCACAAGCATGTCCAGCAATTTTTCCAGCAATGGCATTTTTTTCAGGGCTAGCTGTTTGCGCCAAACCAGGCAAAGCATCATACTCAGCTAAAATACCAATCACCGGCGAACCCGATCCGTAAGTGGCTACAAAAGCAGTTGGAATATCTGCTACACCCGTTTCCACTTTGAAACCTGCCTCCTTTAAATGTTGCACATGTAATGCAGCACTCTTGTTTTCCTTATATCCTACTTCCGCAAAATCCCAAATTTGTAGCGCCGTTTTTTTATCTAAATCATAACGATTATTTAAAAAAGTTATCGTTTCGTTTTTGGTGGTATTCAATTGTGCAACCATTGGATCTATTTTATTTTTTTTCTGCGCAGTGGCCGATAAAAATAAAAGTCCCATGCTCAATAATAAAGTAGGTTTCCTCATATCAATTATTTATTAAAATACTATCGAAAAAAATTATAAAAATAAATCGTAAAATAGTTTTGCCCCAGGAACAACGGAGTAATGCGCTAAATCGGTAATGCCTTCCGCGGCCAGCACTTCTTCATCAATAAATGTTTTGCCCGTGTATGCTAATTTTTCTTTACTTAAAATAAACAATGCCGCATCTGCAATGATATCAGGTGTTCGGCTCATGTTAGCTAACATTACACCACCTAATAAATTACGTACTGCAGCGGTATCAATCGTGGTGCGAGGCCATAATGAATTACAAGCAATTTGATCATCTTTAAATTCTTCTGCCCAACCTAAGGTTAACATACTCATATCATATTTTGACAAAGTATAAGCCACATGTGGTCCCAACCATTTTGGTGCCAAGTTAATCGGAGGAGATAAAGTTAAAATATGCGCATGTGATGATTTTTTTAAATAAGGGAGTGCATGTTGTACAACTAAAAAAGTACCGCGTACATTAATGCTGTGCATTAAATCAAATCTTTTGCTCGGTGTATTTGCAGTATCTGTTAATTGAATGGCGCTAGCATTATTAATAACAATATCAATGCCTCCAAATTTTTCAACGGTTTGTTTGATTGCTTCGGCAATTTGTGCTTCATCACGAATATCCACTTGTACTGCCAAAGCTTTTACACCAAGGGCTTCCACCTCAGCAGCAGCTGAAAAAATGGTACCGCCCAAACGTGGATCTTCCTGTACCGATTTTGCAGCAATCACAATATTTGCACCTGCGCCTGCTAATTTTAATGCCATTGCTTTACCAATGCCTCTGCTTCCACCAGTAATAAAAACTGTTTTTCCTTGTAATGACATAATTAAGTTATTTTAAAAATTCAATGATTACTTTTTCTGTTTCCGCGCAAGCCACTTCCAACACCTCGTTTTTAATAATGGTATTAAATTCATGACTGAAGCTAATTTCATATTCGGCTTTATCTAAACGCATTTGAATACTTTCTGG
>JBEATG010000277.1:0-5295 GCA_041162035.1 Bacteroidota bacterium | reverse complement strand
ACTTATTTCAACATTTACATTACGTGGCAAAGTTTTTACCGCAACCGTTTCACGTGCTGGGAAATCAGCAGTAAAATAACTTGCATACACTTCATTCACTTGCGCGAACAATTGCATATCACTTAAAAAAATACTGGTTTTAACTACATGTGCAAAACTTAATTTAGCTTCTTCTAAAACAGCTTTAATGTTTTCCATCACCTGCTTGGTCTCGGATAAAATATCCGTTAAAACGAGTTCCCCAGTTGCAGGGTTAAAAGCGACTTGACCACTCGCAAATAAAAATCCATTAGCGATCACAGCTTGGCTATAAGGTCCAATGGGTGTTGGGACTTTGTTGGTTTGAATGATTTGTTTTGGCATATATTTAATTAATATGCGCAATTTCTTATTTTTCTACCAATTCACCACTTATTTTTGTAAAACAATTACAAATATTGAATACTATTCTTCATATTGATACTTCAGGTCCGGATGCCCTTATCGGTATCAGTCAAGACCTCAAAATCATTGCTTCAAAACAAAACAACCTATCAAATACGCATGGGGAATTTGTACAAGCAGGTGTGGAAGAATTATGCCAAGGAGCTGGCATTTCACTTAAAGATATAGATGCTATTGGGGTAACGATGGGACCAGGAAGTTATACAGGCCTTAGGGTCGGACTTGCAAGCGCCAAGGGTTTGGCCTTTGCCTTAAATAAACCCCTAATTGGTCTTTCCACCCTAACCTTATTGGCAAAAGCCGCTTTGGGTCATTTAATTGAAAGGGGAGATGCCCTGGTGAACGAAAAACAATTGCAGGTTTTTTCAATGATTGACGCTCGAAGGATGGAAATTTTTGGAGCCCTCTATAATAGTTCGCTGGACTACCTTGCCCCCGAGAAAGCCTTGATTTTGGATGAAGCCTTATTGCATGATTTACTCAATAATGGCCCATTAATCTGCATAGGATCAGGGGTGGCCAAAACAAAGATTTTGGTACAACAAGCTGATTTTCAAAATAGTTCCCCCCTTTTCCTAGACTGCTCCTATACCATTCATGATATGGCTGCTTTGGCACTGATTAAATTTAAAGCCACTGACTTTGAGGACTTAGCCTATAGTGGGCCGGCTTATCTAAAAGACTACTACCAAAAGCCGCTCATAAAATAAATGTTTAATTATTGAGTTACTGTTAAACCTTTGACTTTCAACATTGTCAAATTTTTTTGAATATGTTCACAACCTCCCTATTTTAAAGAAAATATATATAACAAAAAAAATAACTAAATAGAATAAATTAGCTAAATTGTATCATTTTTATAGTTTTAACCCCAAAAAAATATCTAATGAACCAATCACTTCCAACACTTCAACTCAGCAATGGATCCACTTCATTGAAGGTTGATTTATTGCACGCCAAAAAAGCGGCAATGATTTTAAGAGCATTAAATCATAAGCTTAGGCAACAAATTGTTAAACTTATTGATGAGCAAAAAAAAGTAACTGTTACTGAAATCTATGTAAAATTAAGATTAGAGCAATCGGTTGCTTCACAACATTTGGCCATTTTAAGAAGAGCAGGTATTGTAACTACAATTCGCGAAGGCAAATTTATTTTTTACAATGTTGACTATGCAAGATTGGAGCAAGTAAACCAATTCGTAGAAAATTTAGTAGGATAAATATGTCTTTATCTGTCGAACAATTTCAGCAATTCCTTACACAAGAAAATGCATTCATTATTGATACTAGAGAGGAGTCTTCATTTTTAGAAGGCTTCATCCCTAGCTCAATTCATTTTAAACCTGAATTAATTCATCAAGCTGCAGCTTTAGGTTTATTATCTTTCGAACAACCTTTATTATTTATTGGCGAACAGGACAATGATAAAATCGCCATCGCTTATTTTGAAAAATTAGGATTTACCAATATCAAGGGATGGTTGGAAGGTGGCTTCACTTGTTGGCTGAATGCAGACAAACGTTATGATTTAGTGATTGAAGTGGAGGCGGATGAATTAGCCATGGATATTCCATTTGATGAATTCTTGATGGTATTAGATATCAGAACCGAGGAACAATACAACCAAGGGCATATTAAAAATTCAATACATTTACCTTTATTGGAATTCGCCGATCCAGGAAGCATGTCTGAATTAGATGAACATTTTAATATTTATATTATCAGTGAAGATGGTGCATCAAATACACTCGCTGCAAGTATTTTAAAAAAACAAGGTATTCATAATAATAGAGTTGTAAAAGAAGGCTGGCAAGGTATATTACAACTTAAAGATAAATTCACTATCGAAGTGACTAAGGAAAAGAAAGCGAACGATTCATTAGACGCGCTTTAATCCACTACTAAATTTGCATGTTTTTGGGGATCGAATTCATACTTCCATCTTTTATGACTCCATAGATAATTTGCAGGATTCTGTTTTATTTTTTCCTCTAATATTTTCACATACAAGGCAGTCAATTGCCCATCTTTGAAATAATTCGGGGCCGTAGTCATGACTTCATATTGCAAATGATAATAGCCACGCTTAGTGCTATAAAAATAAGCAAACACCTGTGCCGTATTATTTAATTTAGCTCCCTTCTCCGGCCCTTTAACAAATGGGGTAGGTCTTCCTAAAAAATTAACCCAAAATGCAGACATTGGATTACCTGGATTTTGATCGGCGGCTAATGCCATTGCATAATTTCCTTCGGTAGCATATTTATGAAACTGTGTTTTGAATTGTGTTGCAGGAATCATAATACTACCAAAGCGCTCTCGCATTTTCAATACTATATTATTGATATAGGGATTGGACAAGGGCATATACACAGCGATAAAGGGGTAATTACCGTATTTGGCTACACCCCAATTCGCAAATTCCCAATTAAAAAAATGACCTGCCATGATCTGAACAGCCTGTCCTGTTTCATGTAGTTTATTTAACACTTCTACATTGGAAGTAAATCGTTTTTCAAATTCAGCGGTGGAGATGGAAATCAATTTAATGGTCTCAATAAATGAATCTGTAAAATTTTGGTAAAATTTTGTAGCAATTTTTTTTCTTTCTAAAGCAGATTTTTTTGGGAATGCGATCATTAAATTTTTTTCGATAACCTGCTTTCGGTACCTAACTACATATTGTAAAAGAAATGCCATAAAATCACTAACAACATAAGCAATACGCCAAGGCAGTAAGGATAAAAGATAAAAAAAGGCGTAAACTACTTTATACATATTGCTTCCAATTATAATCAATGTTATTGGGGATCTACCCAAGCATTATGCTCTTTTAATAATTGAATAAGTTCGTCAACAGCAATAGCGCTATCAATATTTCTTTTCATGATTTCCTTTCCTTTATACAAAGTAATTTTACCAACGCCGCTGCCAACATAACCAAAATCAGCATCCGCCATTTCGCCTGGACCATTTACGATACAACCCATGATCGCAATTTTAAGCCCTTTTAAATGATGGGTTACTGCCCTTATTCTTGCTGTAGTTTCCTGTAATTCAAATAAAGTACGACCACAACTAGGGCAGGAAATATATTCTGTTTTGGAAATTCTAGTTCGAGTCGCTTGTAAAATTCCAAAGCTGATGGTATTTAAAAATTGTACGAATGAAGTATTATTAAAATAATTACGCCCCGACACATTACTTGATTCATTGTTTTCCGCTGCAGCTGCAGCCACCTTAGCACTTACACCCAAACAAATTCCATCCCCCATGCCATCTAAGAATAAGGCCCCAGTCTCTGTTGCAAAATGAATCAAATGCTCATCTGCGCTGGTCCATGCACTTTCAGTCATGAGTATGACTGGATTTTGAATTTTTAAATCCATCAATCGAACAATCATTCGGCGCACTGCAGGCATGGCATGTGCCAATTGACTACTTAAACAAAAAACAACCGATTTATCTTTGGCAATTTCAATGAGCTGTTCGTCCCTGATACCATTCTTTGTACAATAACAATCAACCATAACAAAATTGATAAATGCACTTTTTCGCGGCGCCGCGATATAATTTCTAAAATCAAATAATGGTAAATATTTTGTTCTATCATTCACGGTTTCCCACTGCTCCGGTTTGGTAATGACGCGCAAAGTACCTGGCAAATCAAAATCAATAACACCATTAGGCGTATAAATAAAATCAGCTGCTACATCGGAAATAGTCCACTTATCTGTGTCCACATGATAGGTATACCCAATACTGATTAAATCATCCTGCGTAATACTTGATTTATGCGTAAAGTCAGCTATCACCACTGGTACCTGATTACCGCCAATGGTTGAAACTGGTTGCGTATTTCTTTTTTTAAATTCAAATGATGAATAAGGAAGTTGGTCTATCTCTGGAATATGATGCACCCCTTTCATTCGATTTGCAGGATATCTTTTAACCAAATCCTTACAAACTGGAATTTCTAATTCAGGGTCTTCTGTTAAACTTACCCTTATTGTATCTCCAATACCATCCTCTAATAATGTACCAATGCCAATAGCACTCTTAATGCGTCCATCCTCCCCATCTCCAGCTTCCGTCACACCCAAATGCAATGGATAACATTCATTAAACTCTTGTTGCATTTGTTGCACCAATAAACGATACGCTTGCACCATCACCTGCGGATTACTTGACTTCATGCTTAAAATTATTTGGTGATAATCCAAGCTTCGCGCAATGCGCAAAAATTCCATCGCACTTTCCACCATACCTATGGCCGTATCGCCATACCTACTCATAATGCGATCACTCAATGAACCATGATTCGTTCCGATACGCATTGCTGTTCCATGCTCTTTACAAATTAGTACGAGTGGCGTAAATCTTTCTCTGATGCGTTCAATTTCTTCCAAATATTCTGCATCCGTATATTCAATTTGTTCAAACTTTTTTTTGTCTACATAATTTCCTGGATTCACACGCACTTTCGCAACAATGGTTGCCGCAATCTCGGCAGCATTCGGGGTAAAATGAATATCAGCAACCAAAGGAATATCATATCCTTGTGCAATCAACGCTGCTTTTATATTTGCTAAATTTTCTGCTTCTTTTTTACTAGGCGCTGTGATACGAACCAATTCTGCTCCTGCCTTTATACATTTGATGACCTGGGCTACGGTTTTATCCGTATCCATGGTATCGGTGGTCGTCATCGTTTGAACGCGGATAGGTTGGCCGTTACCAATAATGATATTACCCACCTTTACTTCGCGTGTAAGTATACGTTGGTAGGAGGTTAATGAGTTACAATAGTATTGCATAAGAGAAAAAATAAAGATAATTATTTTAGTAC
>JBEATG010000225.1:0-5926 GCA_041162035.1 Bacteroidota bacterium | reverse complement strand
AAGGCTTATAATTTAGATGAAACCATTCAGCGTCTTCGTTATAGAGATGGTTACGATAAAGAAGTTTTCATGGAAAAGAATAAAGTATATAAGGTAGATTTAACACCGATGGTTACAAGTAATTATTTTCCAGCAGGTCATAAAATTCGCATCGAAGTATCTAGTAGTAATTTTCCAAGATTCGATCGCAACCTTAACACTGGAGGAAATAACTACGATGAATCTAAAGGCATAGTGGTGGAGAATAAAATTCACCATTCTAAACAATATCCTTCAGTGATCAAATTACCCTTTATAAAGAAATAAATTATTTTGAACTAGCTGCGGGTAAAGTAAAACCCAAACTTTCTGCACACCAAAATACATTCACAATATAATATCTGTTTTGATCAAAGAATAGCTGTATACTGTTAATCCCTTTATTGGTGATAGGCCCTTTTTTTGTTTCCCGAGTTTCGTAGGTGCTAAAAACATGTGCAACAGTTCCAAATGAATTAACCTCGTGTTTTAATTCGTTTTCAAAGAAACCCGTTTTAACGCGTGTACTAAACATTGTAATATAATCATCAGGCGTCATAGTTCTATAGCTGAATACACCTGTGTTACTTTTATTAGTTGGAATTAATAAAGCATCTTTTCCAAAAAGATATTTGAACCTTTCCCAATTACGCACTTCGCCAGATTCGCCAGATATGACATCATACAGTGCTGTAACAATCGCGCTTTCAGAACTTACATCTTTGGTGTATTTGTCATTCACAACAGCGGAAACTGGTGTAGTTGAATTGGCTTGTCCAAATAAGCAGTTAATCGTTAAACAATTAATACAAGCCAGGAAAGCTGTCGTAATTAGGAAATGCTTCATAATTTTTATTTTAAATTTAAGATAAAATTTTAATACTATTATTTTATCATTGATTTTTAAAGTAAAATAATTGTCCAAACTTTGACCTGTTTTTGTTTTATCAAATTTTAAAAATGCTACCGAATGAAATAGAGGTGAAGGGATTGATAGTGGTGGGATATAAAACTATATAATATATATTTCAAGGGTTTTCATTAACTTCAAGCCATGAAAAATTTCATCTTTATCATTTGCATGCTCACCAGTATTAAGGGTGTCGCACAAAACAGTTCTAGCAACTTTTTGTATTATGGAAGAACGACCGGAAAATTACCTGCCTTGTCCTATGGCATGGGTGAAGACCGTCTAGGTGGTGCTAAGATGGGTTATATTGATTCCAATGTGTTATTAAAAATTGTTGATTCAGTGAAGGATATGTATACCGTTCAATTATCAAAATTTCATACTGCCCTTATCGAAAAATCATATGTTAAACCAGATTCCTCTTCCCCTATAAAAAAACCTTATCACTTAACAGGTTCCTTTATTTCAAAAGGTGATTCCTTATTCGATTACGTTAATATATATCTCGACGAAAAGCTACCCTATAAATCATGGATGGAAATAAGTCCTAGTAAAATCATGATTGATCTTTACGGGGTTCAAAGCAATACCAATTGGGTAACTCAATTAAGTTCACTGAAAGAAGTTAAAAACGTTTATTACAATCAGGTGGAAGATGACGTTGTTAGAGTAACCATTGAATTAAAACATGCACAACATTGGGGTTATTCGATTTCCTACACTGAAAGGTTTTTAAGTGTTCGTATAAAACGTCAGCCCGCTAAATTAGATATTCGTCAAATGGTCATTGCTATTGATGCAGGCCATGGAGGGAACAATAGTGGTGCTTCAGGATTAAAGCTAAAAGCATCTGAAAAACAACAAACCCTTCTTTTTGCAAAAGCACTTGAAAAATCATTGAAAAAACTAGGTGTGAAAAATATTATCATGACGCGAAAAACAGATACGAGTTTTGATAATAAGGATCGCATTTTATGGTTACAGCAGCAAAACCCTGATTTTGAAATTTCATTACACTTAAACTCGAGCTCAAAAGAATCGGTGAAAGGGGTAAGCACCTATTATAAACATATTGGATTTAGGCCACTCACTACGACCATTTTAAAAAGAATGCTTGAATTGAAATTAGATGAGTTTGGTAATATTGGTCATTTCAACTTCGCATTAAATGCACCTACTGATTTTCCGAATTGCTTAGTCGAAATCGCTTTCTTAAGTAACCAAGAGGACGAAAAAAGAATCGTGAAACCAATTTTTCATACGCAAGTTGCCGGAAAAATTCAACTAGGGATCATTGATTGGTTGAATAGTATGAAATAATAGTATTTTACTTATAATACATAATGCTACCTTTGTGCCTAAGCAGAAATTAGCAAAAAATGATTTATAAGATTCTTACTGTGATTGGTCTGGCCACTTTTGAGATATATGCTGCAATACCTGCTGGATTTGCTTTTAAACTAAATCCTATAGAAATTTTTTCATACAGTGTTTTGGGAGGTTTAATAGGTGTTTTTGTAGCAGCCTACCTAGGTGATATCATTAAAAAATGGGTAAGTTCATTAAGAAAAAATAAAGTCAATAAAGTTGACAAAGAACCTGGATTCGCCTTGAAAATTTGGCAGAAATATGGCGTAATTGGTTTAGGCTTATTGGGTACCATGAGTGTTGGGGCTCCAATAAGTATTGGCATTGGAGTAAGCTTTAATGTTCCTACCAATAAAATGGTATTTTGGTGCAGCCTAGGAGTGGTATTACGCTGCGCCATATTCACTGCAATTGGTTATTATGGTCTTAAATTAATTTAATTTTTATATTAAAAACATGCAAGTAGCTATTTTACGAATTGCCCGAAAAATTCATAGAACAATGGGCGTATTCTTGTTTTTATTCTTTTTTATTGTTGCCATCACCGGATTAATGCTAGGTTGGAAAAAAAATAGTAACGGATGGATACTTCCAGCAACTTCAAAAGGAATCTCTACAAATTTGGATACATGGAAAACAACGAAAGAACTTTTAAATATTGCTGACAGTGTTTTAATTACTAAAGTAGATAAATCATTAAGTACTAAATTAGACAGGATTGATATCAGAAAAGATAAGGGGATCGTTAAATTTGTATATACCGAAAACTATTGGGAGATTCAATTAGATGGCCAATCAGGTGATGTTTTACAGATAAATCAGCGCAGATCTGATTTCATCGAGGATATACATGATGGATCATTCCTTGATTACTATTTTAAAACCGACGGCGAGCCCATTAAACTAATTTATACATCAATCATGGGTGTGGCATTATTCTTTTTTACGCTGACTGGATTTTGGTTGTGGATGGGTCCAAAATTAATCAGAAATAAAAAAAGAAACTAAGCATTGACTAAATCAGCCGATAAATTTATAAATATTAATATATGAAATATTTTAAAATTCTAATGCTGCTTGTTTTATTTTCTTTAAAAATACAAGCTCAAAAAAGTGAAATTTTAAATACATCCTATTATGGTCAAAAGGATATCGCCGATGCCTATCAGGAAAGCCAATGCAAATTGGACATCTATTTACCCAATAATAACAATAAGGCATTGCCTGTAATTGTTTGGTTTCATGGTGGCGGATTAAAAGGCGGAACCAAAGCAATTCCTGAGGAATTAAAAAACGATAAGTTTATCATTGTATCCGCAGCATACAGATTAAGCCCCAAAGTACATTCTCCTGCTTTTATTGAAGATGCCGCTGCATCAGTTGCATGGGTGTTCAATAATATTCAAAAATATGGTGGCGATACAAGTAAAATATTTTTATCGGGTCATTCCGCTGGAGGTTATTTGGCATTGATGTTAACCATGGATGAGTCATGGTTGTTAAAGCAAAATATTTCCAACAACAGAATTAAAGCCTGTATTCCATTAAGTCCTCAAGCAATCACTCATTTTACTATTCGAGCAGAAAATAATATTAAAGATGTACAACCAGTCATAAACGAGTTCGCTCCAATGAACTTTATAAAAGCTACAACGCCAATAATTATTGACATCACCGGCGATCGAGAATTAGAATTACTAGGCAGATATGAAGAAAATGCCTATTTTGTTAGAATGATGAAATTAGCAGGCAATAAAAATATTTCACTTTACGAATTACAAGGATTTAGTCATGGGTCCATGCATCTTCCTGGAATTCATTTAATGTATCAAGAAATTGATAAAATTTTAAATAAAAAATAAAGCGCGTTTAAAAAATTATAGGATTAATAAAAATTAAGCTGCTTCCATGGATATTCACCATCATTTTTTTGTGGCGTTCCAGGAGTAGATCTTCCTTCCTGTATATATTTTTTCATTAGTGTAGTCAACTCATTAATAATTAGTGGAAACTGATTGTAACAGTTTATCTTTTCAGCTGGATCTTTTTTAAGATTATATAATTGAATGGGTGGCAGCCCCTCCTCTGCTTTACCTGGGGTTGGGAAACTCCACCCACCAGAGCCTGCAGCAAAGATAAGTTTCCAATCACCTTTGCGTATTGCAAAACTACCATTAATGGAATGATGAACAGTTGCTTCACGAATGTCGAGGTTAAAATTGGGATGCAACAAAACTGGAAGAAGATTATAACTATCTTCTGCCTCATTGTCTTTCAAATCATATGCAACAACCGATGCAAAAGTGGCCATAAAATCGTTCAGAGAAACTGTTTGTGAGACTGTTCTTCCTTTCTTGATTTTATTTGGCCACTGGACCAACAATGGCACACGGTGCCCCCCTTCAAATATATCTGCCTTATGTCCACGATACCCGTTGTTCGGATCATGGCCCAAATTTTTCAAAAATTTAAAATCAGCTTGTGGAGAGCAGCCATTATCACTTGCAAAAACAAGGATAGTATTTTCTGTGAGATGATTTTCCTTTAGTGATTGTTGAATGGATCCAACAAAATTATCTACCTGCTTCACAAAATCTGCATATATATTCAACCCCGAACTTCCAAGGAATGATTTTCCCGGCGCAATTGGAGTATGGGGGGCAGTGATGGGTAGATAAAGAAAGAATGGTTTACCGCTACTTGACGCTTTTGAAATATATCCAACAGATGCTTGCTGAAGATCTGGCATAATATTTTCAAGATTCCATCCTTCCACTCCAGTCCCAGGCCGGCAATCTTCATAAGGTTGACTTGGATAAAATACGGTTGGCGTACCCTGGACTTTATCATTTTCAATGTAAGTATAAGGTGGGTAATTGGGGGCGTCCATTCCAAAGAAATAATCAAACCCAATGGATGTTGGTCCACCAGTAACCTTCATGCTATAATCAACATTACATTCGTCTTTATTGTCAACCGGAGGCTTGCCATTTTTACTAGTCCAATTCCAACCAAGATGCCATTTCCCTATTGCCGCAGTCTGGTATCCTTTGGATTTAAGCATACTAGCCATATTGGTTCTTCCCTCTTCAATCAATGGCTTGTCGAATTGAACAAGTACGCCCTCCTTTAATTTTGATCGCCAATTGTATCTGCCCGTAAGGAAGCCGTAACGTGTTGGCGTACACACGGCAGCACTTGAATGTGCATCAGTAAACAAAATTCCATTTTTAGCAATATTATCGATATTGGGTGTGTTGATTTTCCCATTCTTATTGAAACAGGACACATCCCCCATCCCCAAATCATCCGCCAAAATAAAAATTATATTGGGGCGGCTTTGATCCTCTTGTGCATTGCTCCTGATAAAAGCAAAAAGAAAACAACAAAAAATAAGGACGGTACGAACACATTGGCGCATACAACAAGTTACTATTTTCTTTGGCATGACTACTAATTTCCACTAATTTAATAATTAATGTTCACTATTTATTCTTAAAACCTGCAACTGAATCATCACCTCGATTATCAATGAGCCAAAATTTGAAAAGTTTAAGTACCTTAGATAAGCATAAATTTATTTAAATGAAATTATCTATAAGCTGTTTAGCTGCGCTATTAATACTATTT
>JBEATG010000116.1:0-5912 GCA_041162035.1 Bacteroidota bacterium | reverse complement strand
ATAATCTACATATCAATATGTACAATTGTAACGGCAAGTTGGTATATAAGAGATAGTTTTATTGACCCAATTCATAAGCTTTGGTCAAGATTAATAACCACTTTTTTGTTAGTAGTTGCGGTCATGGTTTATTTGTATTACAAGGAAAAAAGTACGGATAAGCCTAATTATAAAACAATGTTTTATTTCACTTTTTTTATTCCCTATTTGTCTATTTAAATATATTGTTGCGTAAATAGAAATTTGTAAAAAATTATTCATAAGAAAAGTTGGAAAATTATAGCCATTTGCTACTTTCTAAAAGTTGTTTTAGTAAGCCTTGATTTTTAAGTTCTTTCCTATTGAACTTTAACCAATTGCACTTAGTTTTGTAGACCTAGGGGAATTAGCTCAGTTGGTAGAGTATTTGCATGGCATGCAAGGGGTCACCGGTTCGAACCCGGTATTCTCCACTAGTAATTAATACGTAAAAGCCCCACCTAGTGGGGCTTTTACGTAGGGGCTACTTTTTATACAGGTAACTAATTTTTGGGTCAGACTATCAATTTTTGGTCAGAAATGGGTCAGGAATGGGTCACAGATCAAACAATGTGGACATATTTGCAAGTTTTAACCCAGAATGAAATATTTATACCATAAAATGTTGTAAAAGTCCATCATTAAAATAAATATAGTATATTTGTGATGGAATAAGCCTACATTAATTAAATTTATTCAGGTAAATTTAAATCTAATTCAACCATAACACATTCATTGATGGAAAAGGGTATCAAGTATTTGCAGGCAATGAGCGATCCGGCATTTTTGGAGCAGTTGGGTATTTTTGTTCAACAAACAAGATTACAACAGAACAAAACACAACAACAGGTTGCGCTAGCAGCAGGCGTCAACCGCTCTACTATTGTGCAAGTAGAAAAAGGCGGGGGTGGTACATTGCTTTCATTTATTCAGATATTAAGAGCCTTGGAGCAGCTTCATTTATTCCAAAATTTTGAAATTAAGGAGCAATTTAGTCCATTGCAACTTGCGAAAATGCAACAAAAAAAGCGTCAAAGAGCAAGTGTAAAAAAAGATTCGCAAATTAAAAAACCTAAAAGTGATTGGTAATGATTACAACAGCATACATCAACATTTGGAATAAGCGGGTTGGGGCAATTGCATGGAATGAAAATACCGGGATAGCAACTTTTGAATATCAGCCTTCTTTTTTTGAAAATGAATGGGATTTATCTCCATTAAAAATGCCGATGGATGGTGCGGAAAAAAAAATATTTTCATTTTCTGAATTAAGAGACATAATTACATTCAAAGGGTTACCAGGTTTATTGGCCGATGTATTACCTGATAAATACGGAAATAGTTTGATTAATGTGTGGTTGGCGCAGAATGGTCGTCCTGCCAATAGTATGAATCCAGTTGAGCTCCTTTGCTTTATCGGTAAGAGAGGCATGGGGGCCTTAGAGTTTGAGCCAGCATTACCAAAGGCGAATAATGAGGCTACTAAAATTGAATTAAATAGTTTGATTCATATTGCACAAGAAATTCTTTCAGGAAAACAACATTTTAATACCAAGCTTTCAGCTAATGAATCAAAAGCGTTGAGTGATATATTAAAAATTGGTACTTCAGCAGGAGGCGCCAGAGCAAAGGCGGTGATTACTTTTAATCCATTAACAAATGAAATTCGTTCTGGTCAAGCAGACGCGCCAGCGGGGTTTAGCCATTGGTTATTGAAATTTGACGGTGTTGTTGATCAGCAAATGGGGACGTCGTCAGGATATGGCAGAGTTGAAATGGCTTATTACATGATGGCGCAAGCCGCTGCAATCGTAATGACCGAATGTAGGTTACTTGAAGAAAATAACAGAGCGCATTTTATGACAAAGCGTTTTGATAGAGCATCTAATAATGACAAATTTCATATTCAAAGTTTTTGTGCAATTATGCATTATGACTTTAATGAGATTACAGCATATAGCTATGAACAACTTTTTGAAACCATGCGAAGTATGCTTTTGCCATATCCCGATGCAGAGCAACTTTTTCGCAGAATGGTATTTAATGTAATGGCAAAAAATTGTGATGACCACACTAAGAATTTTTCATTTATCATGGATAAGGCGGGTCAATGGAGGTTGGCGCCCGCATTTGATATTTGCCATGCTTTCCGTCCCGGAAGCACATGGGTAAGCCAGCATTCATTAAGTATTAATGGAAAACGACAAAATATAACTCGAGATGATTTACTACAAGTCGCCAAAAGAATGAATATTAAAAAGGCAGCTACTATTATTAATGAAGTACATGCTGCTGTAAGCAAATGGGATGATTTTGCTTCACAAGCAAACGTAGAAACTGTCTTGCGTGAAGCTATTGCAAAAACCCTTTTGCTTTTATAATCATTACCAAATTGTAGATTGCGTAAAGTTCAATTTAAATTAAACTTTTATAAAAGATATTTAACCCGGTATTCTCCACTTTATTTTCCTAATTGTTCAATGAGTGCAAATACGCTCATGGTGCCCATGACCCCAACCACTAGCCAGCCTGCAATTTCAATCCACAAAGGATATTTGAATTGTTTGAGTATCGGTAATCTTCGCCCTGCGATTAACATAATAGATAACGCAAATGGCAGGATAAATCCATTCACTAATCCTGCTAATAATAACAACTCCTTTGGTTTGCCCGTAATCACAAAAATGGAAGTGGAAATAATGATAAAAAAACTAATCATTAATCTTTCATTTTGTAAATAACGCGCCTTTAAGTTTTTAATAAAAGAATAGGAAGTGTAGGAGGCGCCAATCACGGAGGATATGGCAGCGCTCCATAAAACAATACCAAAAATAAATAAGCCCCATCTGCCACCTGCTGTTTCAAAAATAGTAGCCGCTGGATTATTTTTATCTAAATGTATTCCTTGAGAAACAACGCCCACTGCAGCTAAAAATAAAATGTAACGCATGAAGGATGAAATGATAATTCCAGTGGTTGCACTCTTGGTTACAAATTTTATATGCTCACTTCCTGAAATGCCTGCATCAATTAAACGGTGTGCGCCCGAAAAAGTAATGTATCCGCCAACCGTGCCACCCACAATAGTTACAATAGCAATGAGTGATATTTTTTCAGGAATAAAAGTATGATGTACTGCTTCTAAAATAGGAGGGTGTGCAGCGTAAACAATAAATAAAGTAAGTCCAATTTTTAGGATGCCTAAAACTTTGGTTAATTGGTCTAGTGTTTTTCCTATTTCATTGATCCAAAAAATGAGGATGGCAACAATACCACTAATAATGGCGCCATTTGCAAATGAAATGCCAGTTAATATATTTAATGCCAAGCCGCAGCCAGCTATATTACCAATATTAAATGCAAATCCACCTAGTACCACGAGTAATGAAAGAATATGTCCTAAGCCTGGAAATAGTTCATTGGCAATTTCCTGCGCGCGCATGCCACTTAAAGTTATGGCACGCCAAATATTTATTTGTGCACCAAAATCTAAAATAATTGAAATGACAATGACAAATCCAAAACTGGTAATTAATTGCTCTGTATAAAAGGAGGTTTGTGTTAAAAATCCTGGACCAATAGATGAATTAGCCATTAAAAATGCAGCGCCCAAACTCAGGCCTGTCATTGATTTTAAAACAGGATTGGAATTAGGGGTATTTGATTTCAATATTATTTTGTTTTAATACTTCATGCAGTTTTGTTGCAATAGGAATTGCATTTAATCCATCCCCATGTATGCAAATGGTATCTGCTATTATTGAAATATCCTCCTCGTGAATCGTGGACACCTTTTTTTCAAAAATTATTTTTAATGCTTGCGCACTCGCAATTTCTGGATCATATATGAGTGCATTGTCCAAGTATCTTGGGGTGAGTTGTCCATTATTTTGATAACTGCGATCGGCAAATACTTCATTCGCAAATGGTTGCCCAAAGTTTTTTGCTTGTTGAATCGTATGGCTACCACTTAATCCATACACGATTAAATCAGGATTAATGGCTTGAATGGTTTGAATAAAAATTTTACTTAATCCAGCATCCTTTGCACAATCATTATATAAAGCGCCATGTAATTTAATATGGTGTAAAGAAAGGCCCATTGGGATGGAAACTTTTTCAAACAAGTATAATTGATCGGAAATCAATTCAGCTAATTCGAGTAAGGAAACGAAATGTGATTGTCTGCCAAAATTTATTCTGTCGTCATAACTAGGATGCACACCAATAGCAACATTATGTTCTAGCGCCAAATCGATAGTGCGCTTAATGCTATCCGCATCCCCTGCGTGAAATCCACATGCAATATTTGCGCTGCTAATAAAAGGCATGAGCTCCGCTTCATTATGAAACCCTTCGCCCATGTCGCAGTTAATATCAATATGCTTTTTTATTTCTTGCATGGAGTCGGGCATTGTCTCATTGAATTTTAGCTAAACCATTGTTGCATTTGTTTGTATTCCGAATGCGCTGTTGCGACATTAGTTAAGTTCAAATGAAAAAGGGTGTCACTTTTGTGCTGTACTAATTTAGGTAAATCTACCAAAATTATTTGACCAATATTCGCATAGCCGCCAATGGTCTGATGATTTGCCATCAAAACAATCACATCCCCATTGGGTAGCAACTGCATAGTGCCTCTGGTTACAGCGCTCGACAGGTAAGTTTTTTCTTCCATTAATTGTAGGGATGGTCCTTTTAATTTATATCCCATGCGATTGGAATTCAAACTGGTATAAAAGGGCTGCTTTAAAATATTTGAAATAGATTCCGTAGTTAAATCATTCCACTGTGGCCCCGGAATAAATCGTATTTCATTTGAATTAAAAATATGTTTTTGAACTTTATCAATCATGTTTTGTTGACTTTGTTGTTCAGTAGTATTGTTGCTAATTTTATTTTCCGCATCCCATGTGATTATATTAAATTGGTCATTCGTTTTTATTTGGGAAATAAAATCACTTTTGCTGTTCAGCCATGAACTACTATCTATATTACCTTTGATAGCTAAGTAACATGTTTTACCCAACAGGGGTTGCATGAAATGTAGCGTATCGTTTTTACAAACATGCATTGCCGTATTCATCGCAACGCTTTTATCATTTAATACTGGAACAAAGTTAGCCCCTGAAATACAAATGGTTTGATCCTCTTTAAAAATAAAACTGCTCGCAGGAAAATGTAATTCGAAAATGGGGGCATCTTTTGGGTTGCCTACAATCACATTTGAAAGTTGCGCTGATAAATAATCCAAATAGCCACAAGATGGGATGCCGATATGCTGAAAGCCATATCTGCCCTTGTCTTGAAGGGTATCCATGATACCTTGTTTTATAATTTGGATGGACATTTATAAATAATTATTAAAGTTCGTTTTGATTTAATTTATCAAATTCGGCTCGCGTGATTGGATAAAATTTTATTTGATCTCCCATCTTGAATTTGGATAACACTTTTGGATCCTTGTCAAAAATTTTAATTGGTGTACGGCCAATAATTTGCCAGCCTCCTGGCGAATGCATCGGATAAATTCCTGTTTGCGCACCTGCAATCCCTACACTGCCTGCGGATACATTTTGTCGGGGTTGTGGATGTCTTGCCATTTGTATTTTAATATTCACATCACCCATATAAGCAAATCCTGGCATAAAACCCAAGCAATACACTTGATAAATATTTTCAGTGTGAATTTTTATTATTTCGGTAATTGATAAATTTAATTTTGTTGACATGCTTATTAAGTCAATACCAAAAATTTCATCATAACAAACAGGAACTTCAATAATTTCATTTACCTCTTTAGTAGCGACTTCAGTTTTTCTTTCGCTTGAAAATTTTTCAATTAAGTCATTTGCAAATGCTATTGGTTCATGCATTAGCGCAATATCATAAAT
>JBEATG010000106.1:0-4048 GCA_041162035.1 Bacteroidota bacterium | reverse complement strand
CCTAGGACCTTGATGATAGATGATTTTTGTTTAGGCAAGTCAAATTGAATCATTTTTTTGTTTTTAAATGGGTTAGTTAGATGGTTAGTTGTTAGTTAGTTATGTCGAAATTAGCAATTTTAGAATTTATTCTACTTGATATTTATAACCACAATGTGGGTAAATAATATTACAAAGGTTTGTCAGGTTCCTCATTAAATATTTCAATCAAGTTATTCTTAAATCGATCCCAAAATTTGCTCTTTCTTCTTTCAATTTGCTCAACAGTCAAAGTAGTGGCTGGTGCAGGTTTTTCCACTTTTTGACTCGTTAAAGTATTGGCCCCATTGGTGTTGTTTACAGTCAATGATTTAGGCACTTCCACTCTTTTAAAGTTCTCAGCAAATACCTTATAATTTTGTTCGAAATCGTTGTAGCCTTTTAAGATTAATCCAATACATGTTGAATACATTGGCTTTTTCAACTCATCTATATGATTAGGCGCTAAATGTTCATTAGGCAACCCAATTCTTGCATTCAAACCAGTGATGTACTCGGTTAATTGTATAAGATGCTTTAATTGAGATCCACCACCAGTTAATATCACACCGCCATTTAATTGACGACTATCCAAACCCACTTGCTTTAAATGATAAGTGACAAAATCCAATATTTCACTCATTCTTGCTTGGATAATTCCTGCCAAACTTTTCACACTGATTTCTTTTGCAGGCATTCCTTTTAAACCTGGAATAGTTACATAAGCATTGGCTTTTGCCTCATCTGCTAAAGCGCTACCAAACTGTACTTTCATTGCCTCAGCTTGACTTTTCAAAACGCCTAAGCCAAGTCGAATATCATTAGTAATATTTTCACCCCCGAATGGAATTACAGCAGTATGCTTTAAGATGCCATCATAAAATACAGCTAAATCACTGGTGCCACCACCAATATCTAAAATTGCCACACCCGCTTCTAAATCTATATCGCTCATCACCGCACTAGCAGAAGCTAGCGGTTGTAATACTAAATCCTTCGTCACCAAACCACTACGCTCAACAGAACGATTAATATTGCGAATTGCATTTCTGTCCCCTGTTAGGATTAAGAAATTAGCCCCTACTTTTACGCCATTCACACCTACTGGCTCTTTTACATTTGGATTATTGTCAACATGAAACTCTTGTGGTATCACGTCAATAATTTGATCCCCAGCTGGAATAAATGTTTTGCGTTGGTTGTTGATTAACTGCTCAATTTCCCAAGGTTGAATTTCGTTCTCCGCATCCTGACGAACCATATCACCCCTTGTTTGTAAACTTTTAATATGATGACCTGCAATACCTACAAATACTTCATTGATTTCTAAATCAGGATTGCTTAATTGACAATTTTGCAGTGCTTGTTGAATTGCTTTAATGGTTTGATCAATGTTTAACACCTGACCATGTTGTACCCCATTACTATTGGCACGGCCAAAGCCCAAAATTTCTAATTTGCCAAACTCATTTTTTCTGCCAGCTATAGCCGCAATCTTTGTGGTACCAATATCTAGCCCCACAATGATGGGCGAATCATTTTGACTCATTGTTATGTATTTTAGTTGTTAGTTGTTGTTGTTCTTAGAAGTAGTCTTTGTTGGCATTAAAGCTTTCGCGGATTTCTTCTTATTAATTAACGATTTATTGTTTTGTTTATTGTCTTTTTTCTTGATTTGTTGGTTGATTTTTTTTGGGGTGCTTTTTTTATTTGCAACCACTTTAACTGCGGGCTTCTTAGCCACTTTATTTTCTTCTAATTTGACCTCTTTTTTGATAGCAATGGGCGCCACTTTCTTCAAGGTATCTTTAAGGATGGGTGCCGAAGCGGTATCTGTATTCAAAATGACATTTTCCGTATTTGCTAATACCGAATTTTGAAATGGCATCATGCCGGGGGCATATTGAATAGGTTCCAATCCTTTTTTTAGGGCAACAATTTGTCCGTCAAATCTGCAATCCAATACCTGATAGGCATTGATCCCACTTTGTACCCACACTTTTTTATAGAAAGTATATAACCGATTTAATTTATCCGCCAAATTATCCACCGACCCTATTAAAACAGTATGATCGCCCAAACTAGGCACCATTTGAAAATCACCATTAGGTCCAATATTTACTTGTGCTATTTGCGCTGTGAAAAAACTATCCGTTTTAATGGTATTTGAAAAAAGGAGCAAATCATTAAGTAATAAACTATCTGGTGCAGATAATTTATCTTGATCTGTTGGGAACCCCGTAAATACGGGCAAACGCAGCACGGTAAGCTGTTTTAAAGGTAAACGCCTACCTTGATCATCAATATAAAAGGAACTTCCTGCAATAGTAAAAACACGTGCAATCGGAATTCGTTGCTGTATTTTAACTTCTAATAATTGTTGGTTATTGATAAATAGCTCTGCATTTTTTATCCACCTTATTTTTTCTAACTCCTGCTCAATCGATGTTAAATTGATGCTTTCAACAATAGTGCCTTTGGTAATTCCTTGGTCTTTTAAAATTTGGGTGATTTCATTTTCATCCATAAATAAAGCCTTGGTGGTTTCGCCCACCAATTCAACTTGTATTTGCGAAACTTTTTTACTCACTTTAGCTTTCCATGCAATCACAAATAAAAATATAAGTGCTGCACCTGCAATGCTCCACAAAGTTTTAATCAATATGTTTTGCCATTGCTTCATTTAGTAGATATAAGTAGGTCTTTAATTTGATTGATACAAACATCTATATCACCTGCCCCTGCCATCACAATTAGCTTATCAGGAGTGGTTGCCGCCCATGCCAACAATGCTTCTTTTGACATTACTTGTTTTTTTGAGATACTCATTTTTTCAATGAGCATATCACTGGTAACGCCTGGAATAGGTAATTCCCTTGCTGGATAAATGGGTAATAAAATAACTTCATCTGCTTTATCCAAAGTTTCAACAAAGCCATCACATTGATCCTGCGTGCGACTATATAAGTGGGGTTGAAAAACTAAAACCATTTTCTCGCCAGGATAAATACTTCTTACACCAGATATTAAAGCATTTAATTCCTCAGGATGGTGCGCATAATCGTCAATCAAAACCTTATTAGCGGTTTTAACCTTATACTCAAAGCGACGCTTTACTCCTTTAAAATCGGCAACTGCTAACTTGATTTTATTTTCATCAATACCTAATGTTAATGCTATTGCAATTGCGGCAGTGACATTTTCAACATTATGCAAGCCACCCATATTTAAAACCACTTCCTTCAAAACGCCACCTGGGTGGACTAAATCAAAAATATAGGACCCATCCACTACTTTTAAATTTTGTGTATAATAAGAAGCATCGTTTTTATCATACCCATAAGTTTGGATCGTTTTATTTTCCGAATTAGTAACCACCGTAGTGCCCATTTTTTGAATAAATGTGCCACCAGGCTTAATCTTATCCGCATATTGCCCAAATGCTTTTAATACTTCGGCTGCTGTTCCGTAAATATCTAAATGATCCGGATCCACTGCAGTGATAACTGCAATATTGGGCGATAATTTTAAAAAACTACGATCGTATTCATCCGCTTCTACAACCACAACATTTTTTTCATGGCTCCAAAAATTGGTATTATAATTGGAAGCAATGCCTCCTAAAAAAGCATTACAACCATATTCCGTATGTCTTAAAATATGAGCTGTCATTGAAGTGGTCGTGGTTTTTCCATGGGTACCAGCAATGCCTATGGTGAAAGCATTTTCAGTAACCCATTGTAAAACATCACTACGCTTAACTACATTGTACCCATTATCTCGATAATAATTTAATTCCCCATGATCCGCAGGTATAGCAGGTGTATATACAATTACAGTAGCCGCTTTGTCCATTTGGTTTAAATCATCTTCGAAGTGAATGTTTATCCCTTCCTTCACCAAATCATTCGTCAATAAAGTGGGCGTTTTATCATAGCCTGAAACTTGCACACCCTGAGTGTTAAAATACCTAGCCAATGCACTCATTCCAATACCCCCAATTCCAATGAAATAGATGTTTTTTATATTC
>JBEATG010000069.1:0-3848 GCA_041162035.1 Bacteroidota bacterium | reverse complement strand
AATAAGCGCCAACCGTTGTTGGATTTATTTTTCTGAAACTATCCAGCCAACCCGCTGCTAAAAAGGATTCCATCCACTGTTTTTCTTCAGGTAAAAAACCGGATGATTTTTTATTTCCTTTTGGATCATGAATATCAATATCGCGATAGGCGATATTGTAATCACCTGCTAAAATTATGTTGGGTCTTTCTTTTCTTAATTGTTGTAACCAAAGATGCATTTCATCCAGCCACTGGTATTTGTAGGTTTGTCTTTCCTCCCCACTAGTGCCTGATGGAAAATAAGCATTCACAATCGTTAAGTCACCCAAATCCACTCGAACCACTCTGCCTTCGAAATCGCTTAGGTGATAGCCATTTCCAAAAGTAACTTTATCTGGTTTTATTTTACTAAAAATAGCGACGCCACTATATCCTTTTTTTTGCGCTGAATACCATGACACATGGTAACCTAATGCCGTAAATAGGGATAAATCAACATCTTCTTGATTCGCTTTTGTTTCCTGTACACAAAAAATATCAATTGGGTATTCAGTCAACCAATCTATGAGCCCCTTTTTAATTGCGGCACGAATACCATTTACATTATAACTTACTATTTTCATCATTGTATTTAAAGCCTAGGAGGGCATTTGAAAAATTTCACTAAACGACATTTGTAATAAAAAGTTTTTTATCTCAGTATCTATTGCTGCGTCAGTGGTAACCATTTGAAAAGGTTTGTTGCGCCCTTCTGCCACCATGACCATTTTATCATTAATGAAAATAGTTTTTAAATTATTTGCGTAATTAATTAATATTTTAAACTTGTATGATTTAAAAGTTCCTTCGATTGATTTAGCAGAAATAATTTTTCTTTTTTCATAAAACGTACCAATGTTATACTTTTTAGTACTATCTAAGCCATTAAATATTTCATTCAAATTGAAAAACTTATCTTTTTCAACAACCGCTTCGGCTACACTAAAGGAACCGATGCTATCTTGTTCTAAAAATATGGTGTGCATATTGCCAGGTAAAAAAAGAATCGGTGACTGGCTTGCTTCGGATTCATTGGGGCTTAAATTTAATTCAAGATAGGCGACAATATTATAATCCAAATCACGATTCACATCCCTTAAAGGCTGCAAAACATGGTAATATTCATTTGTATTACTACCTAGTCTTTTTTTAATGAGGGGCAGCATGTCGAAATATGGATTATTTATGGACTTGTCTCTTTGGTTAATTTTATTCATCTGCGCAGGAGGCGTTCTTAACAATTGAAGGCCATTGTCGTTATTATAACTTATAAAAGGTTTACTGGTGTCAAATTGTATTCTATTTGCATTGTGTAAAAAAGGCATCCAAAAATTATCGGTGGCATAGGCGGCAGGCACTTTTGCTTCGATATATTCCATGTCATCAATATTCGGCGAAACAAGACTGATTCCTTTTTGAATCGCTTTGAAAATAAAGTTAGGCGTACTCGCGGGTAGATCAATAGCATACCCCATACCAATACTTCTAGTGGGCATCATGCTCAATAAAATAGTTTTCTTGAAAACACTTTCTCTACGTTGGTTGTAAATATTACAGGATATATACCATACTGAACTAATGCTATCAAATTTAGATCGCGGAATTTCTGCTAATTTATTTTGAAACACAAATTCCGGACTCATTTCATAAAGTTCAACATACGCATGAAAATTACTATTCGCACTTCGAGACCAATCAATCGTTATTTTTCCAATTTGGTTTTGTTTTGTTAGTTGTAACGCGGTGGTTTTATAATTTTTATCTCTGATTAAATTAATTTGCTTGAATAATCCGGAATCTAGTGTCTCCAAAAGTGGATTAATGTCATTGGGAAGCTGCCAGTAATTTGCTGCGGGGGAAACCATTGAATACGACTGTATTTGCTCCACCACCACCTTTGATTGGGCATGTGTTGTAATAACAATGAATTGTAATAAAAAGTAGGCGGTATATTTTAAAACAGTCTTCATGTGATTTAATAAACTAGGTATTCAAATTTAGTAATTTTTAAATAACCCGAGTTCTTTATTTGACTTAACTTTAACAGGTATTAAATAAATTTTTAGTCATGGCTAATTTTTCACAAAGGCGGATCATCCCAGCTACGAAATCATACGAGTTAGAAGGACCAAAACCAAGGATTAATGAGTTTTTATTTGCTTTTCAAATATTTAAAGAGTTTATCAAAGGATTTAGGGCATTGCATTTTGTTGGGCCCTGTGTGACCGTTTTTGGTTCGGCTCGTTTCAAGGAAGACCATCCTTATTATATTCAAGCGAGGGAGTTGGGAAAAAAGATTGCAGCATTAGGTTTTGTAACCATGACGGGTGGCGGTCCTGGAATTATGGAAGCGGCAAATAGAGGGGCTTTTGAAAATGGCGGTAAATCCATTGGTTGTAATATAAAGCTACCCTTTGAACAACAACCTAATCCCTATGTCCAAAAATCAATCACCTTCACTTACTTTTTTATTCGTAAAGTTTTGTTGGTTAAATATTCTTATGCCTTTGTTATTATGCCCGGTGGATTTGGTACACAGGATGAATTTTTTGAAACATTAACCTTGGCGCAAACAAAAGTGATTAATGATTTCCCAATTGTAGTGATGGGGCGTCAATTTTATCAACCGTTTCAACATTGGATGGAACACATGATTCAGGAAGGTACCATATCGCCTGAGGATAAAAAATTTGTGCTATTCACTGATAGTTGTGAGGAAGCGATACATCATATTAGCACTTACGTTAACAAACATTATATTGTTAAGCCGCGTAAACGCTTGTGGTGGTTATTTGAGAAAGTATAAAATATTAATCAATCACAGGTTGTAACCACCTTGTGATATATTCTAATGGCTTATCTTTTCTATTTGCATAATCAATCACCTGATCTTGTTGAATTTTACCTAAACCAAAATATTGACTTTGTGGATGTGCGAAATACCAACCGCAAACACTGGAAGCTGGATACATGGCCAAACTTTCAGTTAAGGTAATGCCTGTATGTTGCTCCGCATTCAATAAATTAAATAGGGTATATTTCTCAGTATGATCAGGACAAGCAGGATAACCCGGTGCTGGACGAATGCCTTGGTATTGTTCACTAATCAATGATTCATTTGTGAGTGTTTCATCTGCAGCATATCCCCAATATTCTTTTCTGGTTTTCACATGCAAGTATTCTGCAAATGCTTCCGCCAATCGATCGGCCAATGCTTGTAAAATAATTTTATTGTAGTCGTCTAAATTTTCTTCAAATGCTTTGATATGTTTTTCAATACCATGAATGGTAACAGCAAAAGCCCCGATATAATCTTTTTTATTTTCAGTGGCAGGACAAATAAAGTCGGCCAAAGAAAAATTTGTTTGTCCTTCCGCTTTTTTAGCTTGCTGCCTTAAAAAATGTAATGCAACATTTTCTGCACCGTCTTCAAGGATTACATCATCTTCAATTGCCTTTGCTGGCCAAAATCCAACAGCGCCTTTTGCAGTTAACCATTTTTCGCTCACAATTTTATTTAATAAGGCCCTAGCATCTTCATATAATTTACTTGCAACCTCACCCACTTTTTCATCTGTTAAGATGGCTGGAAAATTACCATGTAATTCCCAAGCGATAAAAAATGGTTTCCAATCAATGTATTCAACAAGGACGGACAAGTCATCAATTGCAATGGCTTTGTTTCCGGTAAAGCTAGGAGCAGTTACTTGGAATGCACTCCAATCAATGGGGGCTTTGTTTTTTAATGCATCAATGTAGGCAAGTGATTGCTTGGTTGTTTTTTTATTATCAAAATCGAATTTTAAAGCGGTATAGGCGTTTTCTAAT
>JBEATG010000067.1:0-4104 GCA_041162035.1 Bacteroidota bacterium | reverse complement strand
AAATATAAAGCTCCCTTTACGCATTTAGTAAATTTTCACTAAAATAGGCTTTCATATGCAGTTCTACAAGGGATTTATGATTAAATTTAGGGTATCCTATGTCTAACAAATCACTTGATACTTTACATGAATCAGTCCCCGTTCAAAATAAACGTGGCTGGCGTAAGTTTCTTGCCTTTATAGGTCCAGCTTATTTAGTAAGCGTGGGGTATATGGATCCAGGCAATTGGGCCACAGATTTACAAGGGGGTGCAGCTTTTGGTTATCAGCTTATTTGGATTTTGCTTTTAAGTAATATCATGGCGATTCTTTTACAAAGCTTAAGCGCAAGATTAGGCATTGTTCGCCGACTGGATTTGGCACAAGCCAATCGCGAAACCTATCCTCCGGCCATTAACTTTGCTTTATACATTTTAGCGGAATTAGCGATTGCAGCGACCGATTTAGCAGAAGTTTTAGGAATGGCTATTGGAATTAAGTTGCTGACAGGTATTCCTTTAATGTATGGTACATGCATAACTGTTTTAGATACTTTTTTATTTTTGCTTTTACAACGCTATGGTATTCGAAAAATGGAGGCCTTTATTATTTTATTGGTCGCGACCATTGGTTTTAGTTTTTTAGCGCAATTATTTATAGCGAAACCAGATTTGTCTCAAGCAATCATAGGGTTCATTCCAACCAAATTATCACCAACGGCTTTATACATTGCAGTTGGAATTATAGGGGCCACTGTGATGCCGCATAATTTATATTTGCATTCGGCCTTGGTGCAAACACGAAAAATAGATCGAACACCTAAGGGTATTCGTAAATCCATCTTATATAATTTTATTGATAGTGCCGTTGCTTTAAATTTGGCATTTTTTGTCAACGCTGCAATACTTATTTTAGCGGCATCCACATTCTTTTACACTGGGCACCAAGGGGTAGCGAAAATTGAAGAAGCCCATTCCTTATTAGCGCCATTGCTTGGTTCAAAGTTGGCACCCATTTTATTTGCCATTGCATTAATTGCAGCTGGCCAAAGTTCAACAGTTACAGGAACGCTGGCTGGGCAAATAGTGATGGAAGGGTATTTGAAATTAAGATTAAACCCCTGGATCAGAAGATTGCTTACACGTTTATTAGCCATAACCCCAGCGGTTTTAGTGATTGGAATTATGGGGGAGGACAGGGTAGATGCCTTATTGGTATTTAGTCAAGTGATTCTGAGTTTACAATTAGGATTTGCGGTCATTCCTTTAATCCATTTTGTAAGTGATAAAAATAAAATGGGAGAATTTGCCATTGGTATAAAAATTAAAATATTTGCATGGATCATTGCTGCTATTTTGGTTTATTTAAATAGTCATTTGGTCATTGATTTTGTGGGTGATTTTTTTCAAAATTCAAATTCAATGATTTTGAAAATAGGGCTTGTTGTATTAGTACTACTATTTTTAGGATTACTTTTATTTATTACATTTTATCCTTTAACGTTAAAAAATAAACCGCAATCCGATGCTGATTTTCATGGCATGCCCATTGAATTAGATTGGTCAGATGATTTACCGGTGCATCGCATCGCTATCGCAGTTGATTTTTCAGTTACAGACGCAAAGCTGATCAAAAAGGCAGTACAACAAGCCCATCCAAGTGGTTTTGAACATACGCCACACCAGGATACTCAATTTATTTTTATACATGTTGTTGAAAGTGTGACTGCAAATTATTTGCAGGACGCAAGTGATGATGCAGAAACTCGAAAGGACCAAGAGCGATTGGATACTTATGCAAATGCACTGATCAGTAAAGGCTATCAAGTAAAAACCTGTTTGGGTTATAAAAATAGGGTAAAGGAAATAGTACGCATAGTAAATGAATGTGATGCGCAATTACTCGTAATGGGAGGTCACAGGCACCAAGGTTGGAAGGACTACATATTTGGAGAAACTATTGAGTCGGTAAGGCATAAAGTAGATATCCCCGTTTTAATTGTAAATCATTAAGCAGTAAACTAACATCTGTTTTCAAGCAGCATTTAGTGGATTATTCGCCCCGATTTAAGGCAATTTAAGGTTCATTTTAAGCTTAGTTTTTGTACATTTGGGCATTAAATTTCAAACATTATGGGACAAAAAATTAAAGTAGCTAATCCAGTAGTAGAATTGGATGGTGATGAGATGACCAGAATTATATGGAAGTTCATAAAGGACAAATTAATTCTTCCTTATTTAGAGATTGATATTAAGTATTATGATCTAGGAATGGAGTATCGCGATGAAACAAATGACCAAGTAACCATTGACGCTGCAAATGCGATTAAACAATATGGCGTTGGTATCAAATGTGCGACGATTACCCCTGACGAACAAAGAGTGGCCGAATTCAAGTTAAAACAAATGTGGAAGAGTCCTAATGGGACCATTCGTAATATATTAGATGGTACTGTTTTTAGAGAGCCCATTGTATGCAGTAATGTGCCTCGTTTGGTGCCTAACTGGACAGCGCCTATTTGTATTGGTCGTCATGCATTTGGGGATCAATACCGTGCAACCGACTTTGTAACAAAAGGTAAAGGTAAATTAACTGTTAAGTTTGAAGGGGAAGATGGAACAACACAGGAATATGAAGTGTACAATTTTAAAGGAGATGGCGTTGCTTTAACGATGTATAATACCGACGAAAGTATTTATGGTTTTGCGCGTGCTTGTTTTAACCAAGCCTTGGTTAAAAAATGGCCTTTGTATTTATCTACAAAAAACACCATCTTGAAAAAATATGATGGACGTTTTAAAGATATTTTTGAAGAAGTGTACCAAGGAGAATTTAAAGCGAAGTATGAGGCTGCAGGTATTACCTACGAACACCGTTTGATTGATGATATGGTAGCGAGTGCATTAAAATGGAATGGTAATTTTGTGTGGGCTTGTAAAAACTATGATGGTGATGTACAATCTGATACAGTAGCGCAAGGATTTGGTTCATTAGGTTTGATGACTTCAACTTTAATTACACCCGATGGAAAAGTAATGGAAGCGGAAGCTGCACATGGTACTGTAACACGTCACTTCCGTGAGCACCAAAAAGGAAACAGAACTTCTACCAATCCTATTGCGTCTATCTTTGCATGGACAAGAGGTTTGGAATTCAGAGGCCAATTAGATCATAACCAAGAATTAATTCGTTTCTCAAAAGCATTGGAAGATGTTTGTGTGGAAACAGTAGAGTCTGGTATTATGACCAAGGATTTAGCGGTATGTGTGCATGGAAACAAAGTTAAGCATGGCGATCACTATGTATATACTGAAGAGTTCTTGGATGCATTAGATGCGAATCTTAAAACTAAACTTGGATAATTAGTTTAACGCTTTAACGAATTAAATAATGTGGCGTATAAAAAAAGCCATTCCGAAACATCGGAATGGCTTTTTTAGTGGAATAGGGTGTTAGATTATCCTTTAGCTTTTCCTTTAGTATCTTTTTTCATTTCAGCACATTTGCCGTCTTTCATGCATTCTTTAGTGCATTTGTGTGCTTTAGGATCTTTGGTTTCTTTCTTTTTGCATTCTGTACATTTGGTTTTGTCTTTGCATTTTCCATCGCAATTTGCCATAACAGCAGTAGTAGAAAGTGAAAGTAAACCCGCTAATAAAAAAATGGCTATTTTTTTCATGTTTTATTTTTTATGTTAATAGAATTAATTTCTTCATGCAATTTAATGTAATTTTTAAATAATAGGTTTAAAACAGGGTTGATTCATATCATATTTATGAAATGTTTATTGAATTACTTCTAAAATAGGCTTTCCAATACTGCCACTTGGCATCTGAATGCCTAATAATGTAGAAATGGTAGGAGCGATATCAGTCATGTAGTTCACATTATTTACCTGAACCTTCTTGATTCCTTTTCCGTAAAATAATAAAGGAATATGTGCGTCATAATTATAAAATACGCCATGACCTGTTCCTGTATTCCCCCCGCCAACCACACCTGATTTTGTAATAAACATTAAATCACCACTTCTTTGTGGATTAAATCCATTAACTATTCGCTCTCTAATACTTTGCGGTATTGGAGCAATAGCAGCCTTGCGCAATTCAACCACTTGTAAAATAT
>JBEATG010000053.1:0-5632 GCA_041162035.1 Bacteroidota bacterium | reverse complement strand
AGAAAAAATAATTGTATGATACTTACCAATCAATATTTAATGTCAGAGGACGACGAGCCGAAAGAAAATAAGAAGGACGAAACAGGACCTAGTTTTTTGAATAAAAAAATGGAGCAAATCTTTTTTGAAAAAAGATCCATCTACTTATGGGGTCAGGTGGATGATAAATCAGCAAAAGATATTGTAACAAAATTATTATTGTTAGATGCTGACAAGCCAGGTGAAGAAATTAATTTTTATATCAATAGCCCAGGTGGCGTTGTTACCAGTGGCATGGTAATGTTTGATACCATGAACTTAATTAAAAGCCCTGTGCACACTATTTGT
The DNA here is from genome assembly GCA_041162035.1 of Bacteroidota bacterium. Lineage (GTDB taxonomy): Bacteria > Bacteroidota > Bacteroidia > Chitinophagales > Chitinophagaceae > Sediminibacterium. The sequence goes on along the minus strand of JBEATG010000053.1, from coordinate 5,305 downwards.
ATGGGATTGGCTGCGAGCATGGGCTCCATCCTATTAAGCATGGGTGAAAAAGGAAAGCGTACCATTTTCCCACATGGGGAAGTAATGATACACCAACCTAGCTTAGGCGGATATTACCAAGCAACGAGTGCAGATATTGAAATTCAAGCAGAACAAATTAGAAAGACCAAAGAATTAGGCGCTAAAATATTAGCGAAGAATTGTGGTAAAACCGTTGAGCAAATCATGGCCGATTTTGATAGAGATTATTGGATGGACGCCAAAGAAGCTGTAGCGTATGGCATCGTAGATAAAATAGCAAAATCGCTTTAATAAATTATCATGAGTAAAATTGAAGCAATACAATGTTCCTTTTGCGGTCGCAAGCGTGAAGAAGTAAAAATTTTAATCGCAGGCCAAGAAGGACATATATGCGAGCATTGTATTGAACATGCCCATGAAATTATTGTGAAGGAATTTCACCAAAAAAAGGCGGATGGCAAAGCTGGAAATTTGAAAGTGCAAAAACCAACAGCTATTAAAGCATTTTTAGACCAATATATTATTGGACAAGACGAAGCAAAAAAGATACTATGTGTTGCTGTATACAATCACTTTAAGCGTATTAATTTACCTACATCCCCTAAAAACGAAGTAGAAATTGAGAAGAGCAATGTGATCATGATTGGTGAAACAGGAACAGGTAAAACCTTATTGGCAAAAACCATTGCAAAATTATTGAATGTGCCTTTTGCGATTGTTGATGCTACCGTTTTTACCGAAGCTGGTTATGTAGGTGAGGATGTTGAAAGCATGTTAACGCGTTTGTTACAAAACTGCGACTATGATGTAGAAGCTGCGCAAAGAGGCATTGTGTATATTGATGAAATTGACAAAATTGCACGTAAAAGTGATAACGCTTCAATCACAAGAGATGTAAGCGGCGAAGGTGTACAACAGGGCTTATTGAAAATGCTAGAAGGAACGGAGGTTTTGGTACCCCCACAAGGAGGTCGCAAACACCCAGACCAAAAAATGATTAAGGTTGACACTAAAAATATTTTATTTATTTGCGGTGGCGCATTTGACGGTATTGATAAAATTATTGCACGTCGTATCAATACCAACGCCATTGGATTTAGTGTAAATAAGGACGAACAAGAATTACAAAGAAAGAATTTGTTACGTTTTGTAAATGCACAGGATATTAAAAGCTTTGGATTGATTCCCGAAATGTTAGGTCGTCTTCCTATTGTTACCCATTTGGAACCATTGGATGCCGACACCTTAAGAAGCATTTTAACAGAACCTAAGAATGCATTAATGAAACAGTATACACAATTATTTGCCATCGAAAAAATCAAACTAAGTATCGATAACGATGTTTTTGATTATATCGTAAACAAAGCAATGGAGTATAAATTAGGCGCTAGAGGTTTAAGAAGTATTTGCGAGAGCTTGTTTACGCAAGCCATGTTTGAAATGCCTGGCACTAATGTAACAGAATTTAATGTAACATTAGCTTACGCCAAAAATATGTTCGACAAGAGTAAATTAAGCACCTTAAAAGTTGCTTAACCTAATTATAAATAAATTATTAAATCAAATTTTATGCAAGAACTAATTGATCGTTTGGTAAAAGAAACAGGCGTTACACCAGAGCAAGCAAAACAATCTATTGAAACTATCGCGGCATTTGTAAAAGAAAAATTCCCTATGTTAGGGGGTGCTGTTAATCAAATTTTTAAAGCGGGCGGAAAATAGTCAGAAGCATGGATGGGGAACTTGCTAAAAAGTAAAATCCTCCCGAAGGAGGATTTTCAAGCAAGCAATCGAAAACAAGGAAATTAATCCTAACCCAAACTAATACTTTTTTTTTGAGTCTTTGCTTTTTTTTAACAGAATTTATTCAGACTCAGGTGCTAACCAATCTAGTGTATTGCTTTTCAATCACTTATAATAATCTGGCTTTTGAGCCAAAGGGCTTGCTTTTCAGGCAAATCAAATAAAATAACTAGTTCTCGCCAGGAAACCTGTCCCCCCTGTTGTTTTCTCAATTTCAAAATTTCATAAAGCTGATGATCTTCAAAAATTCCCAAGGATTTCCATTGCGCAAAATTCATTGTACTACTATTAAGTAGGGGTTTAAAGTTTTTCTGAACCACCAAATGAGGACGCAAATTTTGAAAAACAGAATCTGCTAAACCATATACTTTTTTTAATTGCAGCGGATGCGTAAAACCACCCAAATGATTCTTATAATTGACAATTTGATACGCGATGTTCATAGGTAAATTAGTTTTATCATGCCATTCGTTTACATCCGCCTCGTTGATATCAATTGTCCAACTTACGGACCCGTTTTTCTTTTTAAACCAAGCGACATTATTTTTCCCTTTATCCCTATTGGGATAACTCCCCCATTTGCTTTCGATTGGCGTTAATTCAATATATGGAATTAACTGATGCGCGATGACTGGATCCAAGCCATACAACTTAAGTAGGTCCTCTTTTTTGTAAAAGCGCCCTCCCTTTTCCCGATAATGCATTAATGTTTTGACTTGCTTTAAAGGAATACCTAAATGAATTGCATTCGCACTATCAATGGTATTAGGATCAAATTTAAACAAATGAAGCGGCAGGTTTGCTAAAGGAGTAGCCTTTCCTGCTAGAGTTCTTTTATGGGGCACTATTAATGCGAATACAATACTCAGGGTTAATATTACACCTAATACGATGATTCCTTTTCGTTCCTTTTCTGAAAATATAAAATACGCTTCCCAAGAATTTATCATGTTTAATTTTCACACGAATTAGTGAAAAATACAAAGCACTAAAATGCATTAATTCAACATCGTATAGGTATAATTAAACCTATAGGAGGTTAACAGCTAAACCCAAGCCCATCATAGGCCAAATGCATGCCTGGAGGCAAGCTGGCTTCCACCTGATCATGCAGCCCTATTTGGTGGCTAAAGTGAATAAAATATACCGTGGGTACTTTCAACTCTGTTGCCAAGGCAATGGCTTGATCCAAATTAAAATGGGTTGGATGATCCTGCTTTCGCAAAGCATTTAAAATTAAAATTTTCGATCCCTTTACTTTTTCTTTTTCTTCTTCTGAAATATAGTTTGCATCCGTGATGTAACTTAAGTCGCCTATTCTAAATCCAAGCACTGGCATTTCTCGATGCATTACATGAATGGGTAAAAAAGGAATATCTCCAATATTAAAAGCAGCTTGATCAATGGTATGTAATAACATTTCAGGAAGTCCCACATCCTTCCTTTCCTCAAACGCATAATAAAAATCTCTCTTAATGGCAATTTGTGTAAGTGCATTTGCGTAGATGGGCATGGACTTATTGGAAAAAAAATTGAATGGCCTTATATCATCTAAACCAGCATAATGATCGCGATGCGGATGTGTAAAAACAATCGCATCTAATTGGGTTGTATTGGTGCGTAGCATTTGATACCTAAAATCGGGCGTAGTATCAATGACAACAGTAGTAGTAGCACTTTGTATTTTTATACTTGTTCTTAATCTTTTATTAATGGGGTCGGATGATTTGCATACTTCACAATCACAGCCTATTAAAGGCACTCCAGTACTTGTTCCTGATCCGAGGATGGTGAAATGTAACAAAATAAATATTTTTACAACAAACAAATAAACCGAATCATCCTATTATTCCGCAGGAGTTAAACTCATTTTTTTGACTTCTTCATATACTTTTTGAGAATTGTGCGTCAATTTATCAAATTGAATATCCAATTGTGGAATTAACTCCAACAAGGTATTGATACGCGCTTCTAAATTTAAAAATTTATTCAAAACCACAATTCTTCTTGACTCCAATAAACACCAGCCACTTTGAAAATTACCACGCTCATATCTAACTACATATTCAGATTCTCCCAAAATATCTTCCAATTTATCTAAGGTGGTTTGATTTAATTTCATATTAATCATTTGATTTATAGGGTAATAAGTCGGCATACAAATATAGTTTTTTTGTGCTCCAGGCATTTAATTATGCGCCGCGAGTTATTCACATTTCGTACCTTTGTAAACACAACAAGACTATGGCCATTACCAGTAGAAAAATTATAAACGACCCAGTACACGGATTTATTACGATAAATGATCCTGTTATTGCAGCAATTGTTAACCATCCCTATTATCAAAGATTAAGGCGTATACAGCAAATGGCTTTAGCGCAAATGGTTTATCCAGGTGCAGTGCATACCCGTTTACACCATTCTTTGGGTGCCTATCATTTAATGTGTAATGCCATTACTGAACTCAAGGACAAAGGAATTAATATTACTGACGAAGAAGCGCAAGCTGCAAAAGCAGCCATCTTATTACACGATATTGGACACGGCCCATTTTCACATGCACTTGAAAATGTGATTTTAAAAGGGGTGACCCACGAGGATTTATCGCTTTTAATAATGCAAGCCTTAAATACCGAAAACGACGAGGCACTCAACGGAAAATTAACCTTGGCTATTCAAATTTTCACCAACCAATATCCCAAAAAGTTTTTACACCAATTAATAAGCGGGCAGTTAGATGTAGACCGTTTGGATTATTTATCACGCGATAGTTTTTTTACTGGCGTTAGTGAAGGCGTCATCGGATACCAACGCATTTTAAAAATGCTAACCGTTCACGACAATGAATTAGTGGTGGAGGAAAAAGGAATTACCAGTGTTGAAAAGTTTTTGGTTTCACGTAGATTAATGTACTGGCAAGTATATATGCATAAATCAGTGGTCGCCGCTGAAAATATGTTGGTGAAAATTATCGAACGTGCCCAATGGTTATTAGCGCAAAAAGACGATGCTATAAAAACGGGTACCGTACTAGATTATTTTTTAAGCGAGTTCACTGGCAAATTAGCCGATATTGATTTAAATGCCTATTGCCAATTAGATGATACGGACATTTTAAGTGCCATTAAAAAATGGCAGCACCATAAGGACCCTGTGATATCTCTTTTATGTAACCGATTATTAAATCGAAAGTCCTTTAAGTGCAAAATGCAAGACAAACCCATTAGCGAAAGCGAATGGGATGCAGCCTATGCATTAGTCAAAGCCAAGTTCCCCATGAATGAGAAGGACCTATCTTTTCTTTGTTTTAAAGGGGAAGCTACCAACACATTATATAAAAATGATGGAGAAACTATTAAGATTTTGCTAAAAACCGGTCAAATAAGCACTATTTCACAAATTCAAAACGCTTTAATCAACGAAAGTCTTTCCGCCCCGGTGAAAAAATTTTACATTTGCTTGCTTAACGAATAACCCCTCA
>JBEATG010000213.1:0-5052 GCA_041162035.1 Bacteroidota bacterium | reverse complement strand
CTTGATTTTTTATGATAAACAAAGGTAGTTTAAAAAATGAAAATTGGGTGTTTTTCAGTAATTTGCGCCCGTAAAAAAAACGCACCGTTTATATGGAATACAACAAATTGATCTCGGTTTCAGGTATGTCAGGTTTATTCGAATTATTGACTAGTAAAAGTGATGGCGCCATCGCAAGATCACTCGAAAACAATACCACTCAATTCATTAGCTCAAGAGCACACCAATTCTCTCATTTGGAAAGTATTGAAGTGTTCACGACCCACGATAATGTGTTCCTAGCGGAAATATTTATTGAAATGGGCAAATCAAAGGAAAAATTACCCGACGAAAAGGACCCAAAAGCGACACAAGCCTACTTTAAAAAGGTATATCCAAAGATGGATTTTGAACGTGTATACCCTAGCGATATGAAAAAGATGGTAAAATGGTTTGCGCAGCTTCAAAAAACAGGTGTTGAACCAGTGTTACCTGCAGACGAAGATGTGGAAGAAGAAGAAAAGGCATAAGCCAATTTAGTCCTGAGGAAATCGCAATGGATGCCCCTATTAAATAAAAGTTTAGGTTTCAAAACATTGGGAACCCTTCATCACGGATATAAAATTTGCCACCGGTTGCTAACTATACCGGTTACCTAATAAAAAAGCTTACTCAAACAAGGGTAAGCTTTTTTTTATCCTTAAATTGCAATACTTATCATCCGACCCTCATTCAAAGCGTCAATGATAAATGTTAACAAAAAAACTGTTTTATGCTAAAAAAGTGGATTCCAATTGTATTGATTTCTTTCCTTACGATACAAGTAGCCAACGCACAAAGTAATGATGAAAAAAAATGGATAAGAAAAAAATACAACGCGTTGTCTTTTAATAAAAAAATTGCACAGCTCATGATCATCAGGGCGCATAGCAATTGGGATAATAATAAAGTAGATTCACTAGGCGCATTAATTAAAAAATACAATGTCGGTGGTCTATGTTTTTTTCAAGGCGGCCCCGTTAGAGAAGCTTTACATACTAACTATTATCAATCCATTGCCAAAACCCCTTTATTAATTACGATGGATGCAGAATGGGGCGTAGGCATGCGTTTGGACAGTGTTGATATGTTTCCAAGACAACTTTCATTAGGCGCAATGCCCGCTAGTAATTTAGTATATGAAATGGGCGCAGCTATTGCCGCTCAATGTAAAAGATTAGGCATACAAGTAAATTACGCACCCGATGCAGATATTAATAACAACCCAGCGAACCCAGTAATTAATGATCGAAGCTTTGGGCAAAACAAAAAAATTGTCACTGATTACAGTATTGCTTATATGAAGGGGATGCAAGATAATGGTGTAATGGCGACCGCAAAACATTTTCCAGGGCATGGCGATGTATCGGTGGATTCTCATTTAGATATTCCTATTATTAATAAAACAAAAGAACAATTAGACAGCATGGAATTAGTGCCTTTTAGGGCTTTAATTAATGCAGGCATTGAATCCATTATGGTGGCGCACTTGTCAGTACCCTCCATTGATGCAACAAAAAATTTAGCCACTTCTTTGTCACCCAAAGCCGTGAATGGCTTACTAAAAAATGAGTTAGGGTTCAAAGGCATCAGTGTTACAGATGCATTGGAAATGAAAGCCATTAGTAATTATTTTCCACAAGGGGAAGCCAATGTACAAGCGATTATTGCTGGCAATGATATGCTTTGCCTACCTGGTGATGTAGATCAAACGATCAAAAAAATAAGATCGGCCATTAGAGAAAGAAGAATCACAAGAAAAGATATTAAAGATAGAGTAAGAAAAGTTTTAGCGGCCAAATACAAACATGGATTAAGTGGTGATTTGTTTATTGATACAACAAATATTGTTGCTGACTTAAATAAATCAGTGTCTGCTATTAAGGAAAAAATGGCATCGCAATCACTCACTTTTTTGAAAGACAATGTGCAACACCCTATTTTGAATAAAAATAAAAAAATGGTGTATGTGGCATTAAATCAAGCAAAAGAAAATAGCTTGACCAAACAATTGACTGAATTATACCATATCAAAATAATTTATATTGGAGCAGGTGATACCGATCAATTGAATAGCCTTAACGCCACGCTAGCTGAATTTGATCAAGTAATGATTGGGTTACATAATTACAGTCGCCGTCCTGCAAAACAATTTGAAATTCCGACTGCCTTTATTAGTTACTTAAATGAAGATCATCCAGCAAACTGGGTGCACCTTGTTTTTGGCAACCCCTATGCAGTTGCCGATTTCAATAAAATTAAAAATATTCTATTTGCATACGAGGATAACACCTATACCCAAAATGCAGCATTGGATTGGTTAGAAGGTAAAATTCAAGCAACCGGAACACTACCGGTAACCGTTAGCGATAATTTACCCATGGGTGAAACTTACACCATTGAAACAAGTCCGATTTATACAATAAAGGAAGCAGCAGAAGCGCCATTGGGAATTAACATTGAAAAATTAAATGTCATTGATTCCATTGTAGCAGATGCAATTCAAAAAAAAGCAATTCCTGGATGTCAGGTTTTAGTAGCAAAAAATAATAAAATTGTTTTTAACAAGGCGTATGGTAAAATAGCTGGCGAAAATTCAGCGCCAGTTACCTTAGCCACCAGTTATGATTTAGCCTCTGTTACTAAAATCAGTGCGACCACCGTTTCTATTATGAAATTGGTAGAGGAGGGAAAGGTGGATATTAATAAAACAATTGGAGATTACCTACCTTGGGTGGTGGGAAATGAAAAAGCAAAAATTACTTTAAAGGATTTGCTTTTACATCAAGCTGGCTTATTTCCATTCATAAAGTTTTATGAATTCTTAGTTAACCCGGCTGGTGGTTATGTAAACAATTTAGTGGTGCCTGTTAGCGATCAAACGCACCATCAAATGATCACACCTACTAAATACTTACAGGACAATTGGATGGATACCATAAAAAACAAAATATTAAATAGCCCCATTACAACTCCTGGCAAGTATGTGTATAGCGATAATGATTTTATTTTTCTAGGACAAATAGTAGAACAAGTTTCAGGTATGGATTTAAATGAATATACCACACAAAACTTTTATGCCCCACTAGGTATGAAATCCACAGGATTTTTACCATTACAAAAAACAAGTCTCGAAAACATCGCAGCTACTGAAGTGGATGACTACTATCGCCATGAGTTAATTCACGGATCCGTGCATGATGAAGGCGCATCCGTCATGGGAGGTATTGCAGGACACGCCGGCTTATTTAGTAACGCCACTGATTTAGCCAAATTGTATGAAATGCTTTTAAATAATGGGGTTTGGGAAGGCAAAAAATATTTTAATCCTAGCACCATTGAAGTATTCACAGCATACAATACCGATAATAGCCGACGTGGCTTGGGTTTTGATAAACCTGAAAAAAACAATGCAAGTTTAAAGGATCCCTATCCAAGTGCAAGCGTATCTCCATCCACTTTTGGTCATACTGGTTACACAGGCCCTTGTGTTTGGGCTGATCCTGCAAACGGATTGTTGTATATATTTTTAGGCAATCGCGTTTATCCTACACGTAATAATAAAGCATATAGTGAATTAAACCTTCGCCCTAAAATTCAGGAAGCCATCTATAGTGCCCTTGAAAAAAAATAATTACCTAATTAAAATATAATGCTTCATCGGCTATCTTTTTTAATTTTATTTATAAGCCTAACCTTATTAAGTAGTGGGCAAAATAAGCTTGGTGGCATTGGAAGATGGAGGGAGCATTATAATAACCAATCTGTTATTCAATTAGGAATAGCCAATAGCGCAAGTGGCGCAAAAAGTATTATTGGTGCAACTACACAACAAGTTTTTACAATTATAGGAGCAAAGAATGTTACGCTTCTAGGAAAATCTAACGGGCTTAATGACAGATCCATTGCTTGCGCCGCTTGGGATGCAACACAATCACAATTAATAATTGCCTACAACAATAGTAATATTGATATTGTAAAAGGAGACCAAGTATATGCGATTTCTGATTTATTACTTTCCAATTTATACCCTAGCAAAAAAATTAACCACATTTTCTTACTAAATCAATGGGCCTTATTATCGACCGACTTTGGCATCCTTGTAATAGATTTAATTAAACATGAAATAAAAGATACTTGGTTCCCGAATAACAATCGACAAGTCACTAAAACCTTTCAAATAGTAAGCACACTGGACCTATTGTATGTTGCCACTGAAAATGGTATTTGGACCTGCCCTATTAAAAACAATTGGATGGCCGCAAATCAATGGCAAAACAGTAGTGATTTTAATAATTTAGGGATCAATAAAATAGCACAGTATAATAATATAGTATATGGCGCTAATGCAAATAGCATTTATCAGCTCCCATTGAAATCCCCATACTTTAATTTGAATAATGGACGAATTAAAAAAATAACTATCAATAAGGATGGGCTATTTGCCAGTTTCAGTAATGGCAATAAAGGAGGATTATTAAAAATTAATACCGATAAAACTACCACCAATATTGTTGATTCAAGCTATTTATCAAATCCAGTGGATTATCTATTTGACGAAAATAATATCTGGGTAGCTGACAGTTCAAATGGCTTACTGCTTAAAAACACAAGCACCAAATGGATGCCCCTGGGTGGACCTATTGGAAATATCAACGGTCAGCTGTTTATAAATTCAAAATATTTAATTGCTCCTTTAGGTGAAGGAACTGTGGGATTTAGTATTTATAATGAAGATGGATGGAAAACGACTAATACGAACAACAATAAAAGTTTACCTATTTGCTATTCAAGCGCAGTCGATCCCATTGATGGCACGATATGGCTCACAAGTAGCGATGGGCTATTAAAATATACGCCCGAGAAAGGGACTATTGAACAAGCAAGCCCAGCAGCATTCAAAGGATTTTACAGCAATATTCAATTTAATAGTGATGGTACACTGTGGACATTACTTGAAGGCCAAGGAATTTTACAAAGACAAAATAATAACTGGAAATTAATTACGCCGCCCAATACCCTTTCGCTCGTTGG
>JBEATG010000022.1:0-2701 GCA_041162035.1 Bacteroidota bacterium | reverse complement strand
AAAATTTAATTAATGGCGTCCCCAAAGAATATTGGCAAGTACTTAAACCAACAAATGATAAAGTATATCCATGGCATGCCATGCTACTTGGGTATCCTGTCATTGGAATTTGGTTTTGGTGCACGGATCAGACTATTGTGCAAAGAACCCTTGCTGCAAAAAATGTTGATCATGGTCAAAAAGGAACTTTATTAATAGCTGCACTGAAAATTGTAATGCCAATATTATTTTTAGTGCCAGGTATTATGTGCTTAGTGCTTGTGCAAAATGGAACATTTGCGCCACTTCAAAATCCCGATCACGCTTATATTTCTATGGTTTATGGTTTATTACCCACTGGCTTAATTGGAATTGCATTGGGGGTTTTATTGGTATCTATCATTAATGATGTAGCAAATGGTTTAAGTTCTTTTAGTACGGTATTTGCTATGGATGTGTATCTTAAAAAAATTAATCCTACCGCTGACGCAGCGCAGGTTAAAAAAGTTGGGAAAAGAATCATCATTTTGGCAGCATTGGTTTCTGTCATGGTGGCGGTATTTCTATCGAAATCAGATAAAGGATTGTTTGATTTAGGACAAGCGTTATTAACTTATTTGGCTCCTCCAGCTTCAACAGTTTTTATTGTAGGTATTTTATGGAAACGAGCTACACCGAGGGCGGCCGAACTTACTTTATACATTGGCACTTTTGCATGTTTATCCATTGGACTATGTCAATTAACTGGCTTTCCTTCAAAGGAATTTTGGCCTCATTTTATGTTACTTTGTTTTTACATGATGGCGGCTTTAGTTATATTTATGATAACGGTTTCATTTTTTACCAAGCCCCATTATGAAATAGTAAAACTAGTCGACCAAAATGATCCTGCAATAGCCAAAAAATTTAGCACTTCAAACACTGTTAAAATAATGTGGGGAGTCATTGCTATATTAATGTTTATTGTATATTATATATTTAATTAGTGAACTTTAAAAATTAAAATTTATGAGTCAAATGTCACCAACAGTTTCAGCTTTTTTGAATACGCCTTATCAGTTATCCAGCGATCAAATTACGTATTTCAAAGAAAATGGTTTTATCAAATTAAAGCAAGTATTAAGTAAGGAAGTAATTGAATACATGGATTTAATTATTACTGAAGAAGTAAATCGTTTAAACAAACAACAATTGGCGTTGGAGGATAGAGATACTTATGGGAAAGCCTTCCTACAAATTATGAATATTTGGAGAAATTCAGATCATGTTAAAGAAATTGTATTTGGGAAACGCTTGGCAGAAATTGCTACAAATTTATTACAAGTATCTGGTGTAAGAATTTACCACGATCAAGCCTTATATAAAGAACCAAGTGGCGGACATACACCATGGCATGCCGATCAATATTATTGGCCATTAGATACAGATAAAACAATTACTGCATGGATGCCATTGCAAGAAACACCTTTAGATTGGGGCCCGTTAGAATTTAGTGCAGGAAGCGATCAATTAGTAGCAGGAAGAGATAAAGAAATTAGTGATGACAGCCAGTCTTTTTTACAGGAACAATTAAAATCAAAAGGGTATCCTCATTTAATTGAGGCTTTTGATTTAGGCGAAGTGAGTTTTCATAAAGGTTGGTTATATCACCGTGCTGGTCCGAACAAATCAAATCAAATGAGAAAGGTGATGACTATTATTTATATGGATAAGGATATTAAATTAAAGGCGCCTGAAAATAAAAATCAACAAGCTGATTGGGATGCTTGGTGTCCTGGAGCTGTTATTGGTGAAGTAGTGGATACACCCCTTAATCCAATTATTTATCAATCATAATAATTTGACATTGATTTAATTCTTGTAAATGCATAAAACATGAAATTAGGATTTGGATTATATAAACATATGCTGAACGAAGCGCATTATAAATTTGCGAAGCAATGTGGTGCGACCCATTTGGTTGTGCATTTGGTAGATTATTTTTCTCATGAAAAAAATAATAAGAATAGTGCAAGCCAACCATTAGGACAAAAAGAAGGATGGGGCAAAGCGGGCTCAGGTGAGATATGGACTTTAGAAGATTTAGTAAGTTTAAAAAAAGAAATTAATAGTCATGGTCTTGAACTAGAGGCCATTGAAAATTTTGATCCTTCCATGTGGTATGATGTTCTTTTAGCAGGTGAAAAAAGAGATGAACAGTTGGAAGGAATTAAAGAATTAATTAGGAATGTCGGCAAAGCAGGTATACCAACCTTTGGTTATTATTTTTCACTTGCTGGAGTAGCTAGTAGGACGCAAGGAAACTATGCTAGGGGTGCTGCGCTTTCGGTTGGAATGGAGTTTGTTGATGATAGCCCAGTTCCAAACGGTATGATTTGGAATATGGTTTATGATGCAAATGCTCCAGAAGGATTTATTCCTCCCTGTTCTCATGAAGAAATTTGGGAGCGCCTACAATATTTCTTAAATGCAATTATCCCTGTAGCGGAGGAAGCTGGTGTTACTTTGGCGGCACATCCCGACGATCCTCCATTGCCTTTTCTTAAGCAAACACCTCGTTTAATTTACCAGCCTGAACTTTACCAAAAACTACTTGATTTATATCCAAGTAAAAGTAATCAACTGGAATATTGTTTAGGTACATTATCCGAAATGACCGAAGGTGATATATATGAAGCAACGAATCAATATAGTAAGCAAGGAAAAATAGGGTATATCCATT
>JBEATG010000295.1:0-7114 GCA_041162035.1 Bacteroidota bacterium | reverse complement strand
ACCGCCAACAAATTATGGCCAACGGTTAATAAAAAAATAAAGCAAATTTTTAAAGGAGTTGCTGCGCCCGTCTATTCCAATGTAAACAAATCATTAAATTTTAATGATTGGCACAATGGGTTGGGCTTAAAATTATTAGGCATATCTGGGGATCAAGTATTGGCACCTGCTGTTTACGAAAACATAAAAAAGGAAGTATTAAATAATATTAGAGGCACTTTACAAGCAGATATTTTAAAAGAAGATCAAGCCCAAAACACCTGTATTTTTTCAACTGATTTTGCATTGAGATTAATGGGAGATGTGCAAGCTTATTTTGCTGAAAATAAAATCAAACATTTTTATAGTATTTCCATATCTGGATACCATATTGCAGAAGCAGGTGCCAATCCTATTACACAGCTTGCATTTACTTTAGCGAACGGATTTACGTATGTTGAATATTTTATGAATCGTGGGATTGCGATTGATGATTTTATTCCCAATTTGAGTTTTTTCTTTAGCAATGGGATGGATCCAGAATATGCAGTTATTGGAAGAGTAGCGCGAAGAATTTGGGCAAATGCCATGAAACATAAGTATCATGCAAATGAGCGTTCTCAAAAATTAAAATACCATATACAAACCAGTGGGCGAAGTTTACATGCGCAGGAAATTGATTTTAATGATATCAGAACCACGTTGCAAGCCTTATACGCGATATACGATCAGTGTAATAGTTTACATACCAATGCGTATGATGAAGCGATTACCACACCGACCGAAGAAAGTGTTAGGCGCGCATTAGCCATTCAATTAATTATTAATAAAGAATTAGGAACGACTAAGGTGGAAAATTTTCAACAAGGAAGTTTTTTAATTACAGAATTAACCGATTTAGTGGAGGAGGCGGTGATGCGCGAATTTGAACGAATAAATAACAGAGGCGGTGTGTTGGGTGCCATGGAGAGAATGTACCAACGTACTAAAATTCAGGAAGAGAGTTTGGCGTATGAAACTAAAAAACATGCTGGTGAAATTCCAATTATTGGGGTGAATACCTTCGTGAATCAGGAACAAAAACACAATGCCGATCAACAACCCATTTTTAGGTCCTCCACGGTTGAACAAAAGGGGCAAATACAGCATGTGGACGCGTTTAAAAAAAGAAACCAATCTGTGTCAGATATTCATTTAAAAAAGCTCCAAAAAGCAGCCATAAATAATGAAAATATTTTTACCCTATTAATGGAAGCCGTCAAATATTGCAGTTTAGGTCAAATTTCCAATGCCTTGTACCAGGTGGGGGGTAAATACAGCCGAAATTTGTAAAAAAACGATACCTTTGCCCCTCGTTAAATACGGTTAAAATTTCACAAATGAACACAGATAAAAATACGATCATTGGGTTTATATTGTTAGCAGGTTTGTTTTTTGCTTATTTCTGGTACACCAACAAGCAACAAACTGAATTAACTGCTTACAAGCAGCATTTTGATGACTCCGTTATGATGTTAAAAGCAGAAGCGGCTAAGGCAGCAGCTGCAAGCAATCCAATCATTTCAGATACTTCAAAACAATCAGGCTCCAATGCTGCGATTATCACAGATTCTGTGAAAGAACAATTCACTGAACTTGAAAATGATTTAGTGAAAGTAAAATTTAGTAACAAAGGCGGGCAAGTGGTTGGCGTTACTTTAAAAAAGTATAGCAATAATCAAAAGCAATTGGTACAATTGGGGGATAGTAGTTCCTTGAATTATGCTGTTAATATAGGTGACAATAAAACTGCCCAGGTGAATAAAGTATTATTCCCAACAGTGAATGTATTGCCTAATAAGGAAGGCACACAGCAATTGGAATATGTTTGGATAACACCTAATGGCAAAGTGATTCGTCACTTATTTTCATTGGCACCTAATAAGTACAATGTAGATTGGTCTATTCAATTACAAGGTGCGACAACTTTATTTACGAACCAACAAGTTAATTTTCTTTGGGATGTTCATTCTTACCAACAGGAACGTACTTCAGTGTATGAGCGTCAAATGTCAAATATTTGCTTTTCTGAAGGAAATGAGTTTGATTATATTTCAAGTAACACAACACACACATTCGAAAAGCCAGTACAATGGATTGGATTGGTGCAGCAATTTTTCGCCACTTCCATCATTTATAAACAAGGTTTTGTTTCTGGTAAAGTAGATTGGCAACGTAAAATTGATAGCAGCAATGGCTTAGCTAGCATGCAATCGCAATTACAAACAAAGTTGACCGGTGATAATGCGAACATTGACTTTTCATTGTATTATGGGCCTAATGATTTTCAAATATTAAAGTCACAGGCACCTGAAATGGAGAAAATAGTAAACTTAGGAAGAGACTTATATTCCTTTGTTCGCCCTATTAATAAATATATTATAATGCCTGTATTCGATTTTTTCGCAGGCTTTGTTAAAAACTTTGGTTGGGTTATTTTTTTACTTACCATTTTCATTAGATTGGTCACTTCTCCTTTAACCTATTCAAGTTTTTTGAGTAGTGCTAAAATGAAAGTATTAAAACCTGAACTTGATGATATAAAGAAAAAATTGGGGGATGACCAACAAGGTTTCGCAATGGAACAAATGAAGTTATTCAGAGAAGCAGGTGTAAACCCATTGGGGGGTTGTATTCCAGCATTATTACAAATTCCCATCTTCTTTGCATTATATAGTTTCTTTAATTCTGCTATTTCATTAAGAGGGCAATCCTTTTTATGGAGTCAAGATTTATCTAGCTATGATTCAATTTTTACTTTGCCATTTACCATTCCATTGGGCTTTGGTAATCATATTAGTTTGTTTACCTTATTGGCAGTGTTTACAAGTTTCTTGATGTCGATTTACAATATGGCAATGACACCCACACAGGATAATCCTGCATTAAAGTACATGCCTTATATATTCCCATTCATGTTACTTTTCATTTTTAATGGATTGCCTTCTGCCTTAACCTGGTATTACACAGTATCGAACGTCATTACTTTATTAATGCAATTAGTGATTCAAAAAGTAATCATTAACCATGATAAAATTTTGGCAGATATTGATGTGAAAAGAAAAACGCCAAAGAAAAAAAGTAATTGGCAGAGCAAATACGAACAAATGGTAGATGCCCAAAAAAAGGTACAAACCTTAAAGGACAAGACTAAAAAATAACGTTTTACATAAAAGAGACCTACCTACCGGAGGGTCTCTTTTTTTATATCAGTAAATGAACTTTAAACATATCCTCCTTATTGTATGCGTTTTATTTATAAGCGACTTTGCGCAAGCACAAGCCAAAGTGCTAGGGGAATGTACGATTCAGTTTAATATTCAAAAGCAACAGAAAAGCGAATGGGTAGCGATTGGTTCAAAAAAAGTTTGGATCAAAGGGAATCAGTGTAAAACAATTTTAGCAACACCGCAGTTGGTACAAACTTTAATTTTTAATATTCAACAGGAAAAGGCGATTGTTACAAAGGAGGTAGGTAACAATAAATATTTACAAGAAATAATTTATCCTCCTGCAAGCTTGGCAACTTTAATTTCAATGAAGGAGCTTGTTGGCGATACCTTATTAATACTTGGGTATCATTGTAAGAAGGTGAAGCTTGAATTGAGTGATGGGGTTGTTTATGAAGTTTATTATACGGCTGACTTAATTCCGTCAGTGACCACATTTGAATTTGCATTTAAGGAGGTACAAGGCTTGGTTTTAGGTTATAGTATTATCAATAAAAATGATCCAGTGATAAAATATATGGCGACCCTGTTGGATTTAAGTCCTATAACATTGAATCAATTTCAAATTAATAAATCGGAATTTCAAATACTTGATTAGGGAAGGTAAGACGGATTGGAAAGTAAGCGGCTTATTAGAATGCCATGTTGCGCTACTAATCTGAAATACTAAGGCTGAATACGTGAAGGTGCTTTGAATCTTGGCAAGATAACTTTATAACGATAAGGAATTACATAAGAAATATTTCCTTTGTTATATTTTAAATAAGCTGCGGTGCTGCTATTACTGATGGTACTTAGTCCTTTAAATTCCAAACTTGATTTTAAAGTATAAAAGCTCGCTGTTTTGCGTGCCATACTTCCTAAGTTTTTTAATGAATACTTTTCTTCTACTTTTTTAGTTTCTAAAGTAGTGGTGATTACCGTACTAGCATAAGTGCTACCTGAAATAACCAAACCGGTTATCATGCAAGTCACTAATAATATGTTTTTTAGAATACGCATTCGTCTACGAAGGTAGTATTTTTTGAACTTCATAATAAAAAATATTTTTAACCTTTATTTAGGGGCTATGTGAACAATAATTTATTGATTATTAAGGGGTTGTTTGTATATTTATTTGAGCAGTGATTGATTGGTCAATAATATTTTAAAACATTGATAATCAGTAGCTTACTAACCTGTAAATAATCATTATTATGTTTAATCCGCATGAAGAAGAGGAGGAAGCTAGGGATATTCAGGAGTTAATGCAACGTTACCAAAATTTAATATTGGGAAGGGCCAATGCCTACATCGAAGAGGATGACTTTGAAAAGATAATTGAACATTTGGATGAGAAGGATGAAGTGGCTGAAGCCATTGAAGCGGCTAATTTAGCTTTAAACCAATATCCATTTTCTGCCCTATTAATGATCAAAAAAGCGGACCTGCTTTTGGCGACCAGAAGATATCAAGAAGCACTTATATTATTAGATGCTGCGGCCTTGTATGATCACAAGGACATGAATTTGTATATTTTAAAAACAGATGCTTACATGGCCTTGGAGCAAACAGCAATGGCCATTGAGTTATTACAAGAAGCATTGCATTTGTTTACCGGTCAAGAACGAACCGAACTGTTGTTAGAATTAGCCGATGTATATGACGATCATGAGGCTTTTGATAAAGTGTTTGATTGTTTACAGTTGGTATTAGAGGGAGAACCGAACAATGAAGAAGCCTTATATAAAATTTGTTTCTGGACCGATTTTACAGGGCGCAATGAGGAAAGTATTCGACTGCATCAAAAGTTGATTGACGAGCAACCCTACAATGCTTTGGCTTGGTTTAATTTGGCTGCAGCGTATCAAGGTTTAAAATTACATGAGAAGGCTATAGATGCTTATCAATTCGCTATAGTGATTGATGAAAAATTTGATTACGCTTATCGTAATATGGGAGATGCTTTTTTAAGATTGCGAAAATATAAGGAGGCCATTGAAGCCTTAGAAAAAGTATTGGAATTATCGCGCCCCGAGGATGTAATTTACGAGGCCATTGGTCATTGCCATCACCGTATGAAAAATTATGCGCAAGCAAGGTTCCATTACAAAAAGGCAGTGCATTTAAATTCAGACGACAGTAGGTTGTATCAAAAAATTGCCATTACCTATATGTTGGAGTCGCAATGGGAAATGGCCATCAAACAACTGGAGCATGCAATTCGTATTCATAAGCATATTAACGAGTATTATATTTTGATGGGGGAATGTTATATGAGTATGGAACAGCATAAGGAGGCGGCATATTATTTTGGAACTGTAGTAAAAAACAAGCCGAAGCAAATTGCTGGCTGGGAGTATTTAATTAAATGTTTGGTCGCCAGTGAACAATTGCAGTTAGCACTTGAGCAAACTGAGTTGGCCTATATATCTACCCAAGGGAAAATTTTATTTATCTATTATCGCAGTGCCATTTTATTTATGATGAAAAAATCGGCAGATGGATTATTGCAATTAGAGATGGCCTTGTCTAAATCCACGAAATGGTTGAAAAAGTTTTTAAAATTTTATCCGGAAATTATTCAAGACAATAAAGTTACTGAGTTAATAGGTCGATATAAGAAAGCAAAAAATGGGTAACTAAAATTAGTTACCTTTGTAGCACAATATATTTTTTATACAATTATGAATTTTAATTTATCACAAATTCCCGAACGTACTGTCCAGCCCCGCAAACATGGTTTAACAATGGTAATGGATAAGGGTTTAAGTTATGGTGAGGCTGAAAATTTTTTAAGTGTGGCTTTGCCGCATACGGATATCGTAAAATTAGGGTTTGGCACTTCCTTTGTCACGCCTAACCTTAGAAAAAAAATTGAATTGTATCAGTCCCATAATTTACCTGTCTATTTTGGAGGTACCTTATTTGAAGCTTTTTTAATTCGTAATCAGTTGGATGATTATATCGCTATGTGCAAGGATTACAAAATTGATGTCATTGAAGTAAGTGATGGTTCTATTAATATTCCACACAGTGAAAAATGTGGTTATATTGAAAAGATCATGAAGTTTGCAACCGTATATAGCGAAGTAGGAAGTAAGGATGCCGCACATATTATTCCTCCTTACAAATGGATTGAATTAATGAGCGCTGAATTAAGCGCAGGCGCATCTTATGTGATTGCGGAAGCAAGAGAAGCTGGTAATGTTGGAATATATAGAGGTAGTGGGGAAGTGCGTGAAGGATTGGTACAAGAAATATTGACTAAAATTCCAGCAGAGAAGATATTATGGGAAGCGCCTCAAAAAGCACAACAATTATATTTTCTTGAACTCATTGGCTGTAATGTGAATTTGGGCAATATCGCGCCTTCCGAAGTGATTCCGTTGGAAGCAATGCGTATTGGATTAAGAGGGGATACTTTTGATTTATATTTAAATAAATAACCTTGCGACAATTTGGATTAATTGGATACCCTTTATCGCATTCTTTTTCACAAGGTTATTTTACTGAAAAATTCCTGCATGAAAATGAAAAGGGTTTGCAGTACAACAATTTCCCCATTGCATCGATTAACGATTTTAATCAACTTTGGGCTAAGGAAGTAAATTTACAAGGGCTCAATGTAACCATCCCGTATAAGAAACTAGTTATTCCTTTTTTACATCATGCTTCAACTGTAGTCAAAAAAATAAACGCCTGTAATTGTATCCGGAAATACAACAATGAGTTGTACGGTTATAATACCGACGTCATTGGTTTTGAAAAATCATTAGTGCCCTTCTTACAACCACATCATACCCATGCGTTAATACTAGGAACTGGCGGCGCCGCTGTTGCGGTGGAATGGGTTTTGCAAAAATTAAATATCAATTATTTATTGG
>JBEATG010000258.1:0-3175 GCA_041162035.1 Bacteroidota bacterium | reverse complement strand
TGCTTATTCCTGTTTTGATAGTACAAGTATTCATGCTCATAGAAGTCCCGTCTGCGCCAGAAGTAATTACATAATTTCTGCAACAGTTGGTCCAAGAAAGTACAATATTAATATTTTCAAAATCAAATGTGATATTTTTGAAAACGAAATGTGATATTTTTTGTTTTTAAAAATATTACATTATTTTGGATTTTCGGCTTGTCTTTTACAATAACTCTTATTTGCCCTATATTTATTTCATTTTACGAAACATATTTTTGTAGTGTATTTTTGCGGTTGCAATGTACGTGATTCATTTGGGTTTTAATGCGTTTACTCCCCTGCTTTGATGGTGTTCTATGGTATTTGGTAAGTGATTATATCAAGAATAAACGCCCTGTTTATTTCCCTTATATTTATTTCATTTTATGAAACATCTTTTTGTAGTGCGTTTTTGCGGTTGCAATGTACGTGCTTTATCTGCGTTTTAATGCGTTTACTCCCCTGCTTTGGTAGTGTTTTGTTGGGCAATTATATTGCTTTTAAAGCCTTATTAAAATGTGCGTTTTTTATTTGCATTTATTCTATTTATATTTGCTTTTTATTCTTAAAATAATATATATGGGAGTTGAAGTTAGTGTAAATTTAAGAGCGCAGGACTATTTAAGTGGTGCTGTTGATAAATCTGCATCAAAGATACATGCGCTTGAACGTGATTTCGCTGGGCTTGGTAGTCGAGCGGATAGGGAATTGCAGCAAATTTCAAGGGAATTTGATGCGATTGGGCATAAAGCTGATAATGCAGGCAGTCATTTAGATAGCTTTAGTGTAGGCGGGGCAAGTGGTGGCATAAATGTAGCTGATTTTGGCGGCGGTGGCGGTGATGGTGGCGCAATGTCTATGCTGGGAGATTTGGGTAATATGGGTAGTATGTTGGCAAATCCATACGCTGCCGCAGGTGCGGCTGTAGTAGCATTGGGGACTGGTGTGGTTACACTTACACAACATTTGAATGAGCTTAGTAACGAATTTGCAGATAATAGGCGTGAGGTTCAAATGTATTTCGGTGAGCTTAATGACTCTCAGGCTATTGATAACATTACGGCTCGTAGTGGGGCAATGGCAAAGATTTTCAAAAAAGATGCTTCTGAAATTAATGCGGCTGCAAATGTTATGGCTAAAGAATTTGGTATTAGTGCAGATGAGGCGTTTATGAATGTCCAAAAAGGATTACAAGCATCTAATGGGCTAATGGATTTAGCTCAAATCCGAGAGTATAGTACTCAATTAAAAGAAGCTGGATTTACGGCGGAGCAAATGGCTGTTATTTCGGCAGAATCTGCAAAAAGAGGTATCTATGATGACAAAGCCTTAGATGCTATAAAAGAGGCTGGATTGAGATTGAGAGAACAAACACAACCTGTACAAGATGTTATTGATAAATATGGTAAGGCTTTGGGTGTGCAAAGTAATTTCTTGAATGGAATTAAAACAGGGAGTATTCCTGTGATGACGGCGATAGAGCAACTTACTGGTAATCTTGACAAATTGGATAATAAGGCACGTCAAGAAGTTATTACTAATATATTTGGCGGTGCGGGCGAAGATGCAGGGGCAAAGTTTTTTGAAATGATGCAAAGCGGGGCTAATACATTCGATGAATTGATTGACAGTTCTGATAAATTTATCATCAAGCAAAATAAACGCTTGGAACTTGAAACAAAGATAAATCAGAAAGTAGCTGCGATAGCTCCAACGATGAATGATATGTCTGGGAAGTGGGATATACTTGTATTGAAGGGTAAGTTGTTTTTTTATGATATAGTGCAAAAGGGATTTGAGTGGTGGGAAGGTTTTGTGGAGGGTCCAACTTTCACAAAGCTGTCTAATTGGTGGGATGATATAAGTACTAAGGCTTCTAACTTTTTTGCAGATTTTGGGGCGCAAGCTGAGGTTTTTGGTGGTGCATTTATGGCGGCGTTTGAGCCACTTATCAACAATCTTGATACAATGGATAGTATGATGCAACGTATTTTTGGGGAGCATTATATAAGTGAGTTCTTTCAGCGTGAATTAGATGGTATCATTGATGCTTTTAAGGTGTTGAATAACTTATTATTATCTGTGGAGGCTATCACAAATCCAAGTAAGGATAAAGGCATTATAGGGGATATGATGGATATTTGGACAAATAAAAAGAAGAATTCGACTGCTGGCGTAAATGCAACACAATCAGTAGTAGATAGTAAAGAGTATGCTAAAATGTATGCGGATAATGACAAGCCTTTTTCACCTATTAAGAAAAATACTTTGGCGGGACTTACAGCATCGGAACGGGACAAAAAGGCAAAAGACGAAAAAGGAGCATTATCGGGTGTAGTATCTGGCGGCGGCGGTGTGAAAAATATTACCGTAAATTTGAATGTTAGTCAGGCTTACAATATCAGAACATCGGGGGCTGGTGATGTAACGGAATTAAAGTCAGTGGCTAATAATTCCGCAAAGGTAGTGATGGATGGATTGTTGCAAGAAATACGTAACTATGAAGATGTAATGTAGTAAATTATGATTACAATAGATGCTTTTAAAAGGGATTTAAAACAGGCTATAAAGAGCGTGCCAAAGGTAATGGGTACGGCTTCTGAGAACTTCTTTAAAGATAATTTTAAGCGGCAGGGTTTCTCTGGCGAATCGGCTTGGATTAAGCGCAAAGATTCTGACTTTTTGACAAAGAAAAAAAGGGAATCAGGTATTTTGATTAAAACGGGTAGTCTTAGGCGCAGCATCAGGATAATTGAAAAAACTGCTAATGGTGTGCGAGTGGGTTCTACCCTGCCTTATGCTGAAATACATAATAATGGCGGTACGATTATCCAAAAACCTACTTGGCGGCAACGCATGTTTTTTTCGCATCAATCTGATAAGTTGAGATTATTGGGTAATCATAAAGCTGCTAATAAATGGGCTGCCATGTCCACCGCAAAAAGGCTTGTTATCCCTATACCGCAACGTAAATTTATTGGAGACTCCAAAAGGCTACAAGCGCATATTAAATATGTGTTGGAAAGGGAGTTGTTTGAATCATTAAAGTAAATTGCTTATATGACAAAAGAAGAAAAATTATTGCAGCATTTTCAAAACAGATGTGCGCAGATTATTAGTTCGGGATTGGATAACAAATTGCCCGAAACTGATA
>JBEATG010000254.1:0-5360 GCA_041162035.1 Bacteroidota bacterium | reverse complement strand
GTATAAATTTTAACGTGGTACCAATATGAATGTTATTTATATAACTAGTAGCGGCAGACAATTGCAAACTATAATCATTAGGGCGAAAATTACCCATTTGATTGCCCGCGATATCAGTCATGGCAACAGCACCATAATCCATGAAATGCACACCCCATCCTAGCGTTATTTTTTTTTGCTCGAGATATTTTGCACCACTAAAATCATACTGTTTGATATCAGCCAAATAAGGCTTAACACTTAAATGCAACCAGCTATCCATTGTTGGCGTGAGCAGAGCCGGATTATACATTGCCAATCCTCCATCTGGTTGTATACTGCTAATATTGATTCCTCCCAAGGAGGAAGCTTTTGCGGAATGAGGCAGGTTTAAAAAATTGTATACCGCGTTTGACTCCCTACCCCCAATATTACCAATGGTAGTTTGTGCCATGAGCACTGGAACACAAAAAAATAAAGCTAAAATAAAAACCCCTAGCTTTTGTATTTTTTTGATTGATGTCATGATATTACAAAGCTAGGGGTTGAAATGCTTATAATCAACTTAAACTAATGCCAAGTCAAGTACTTGCTGCATATTTTTTACATAATGAAATTGCACTCCTTTTATAAATGCTTTATCTATTTCATTGACATCCTTTTCGTTCTGCCAGCACATGATGATTTCCTTCATGCCTGATCTTTTCGCAGCCAATATCTTTTCCTTAATTCCTCCCACTGGTAATACCTGCCCACGCAAGGTGATTTCACCTGTCATGGCTAAATATGGTTTTACTTTTCGACCCGTGAATGCCGAAGTTAATGCAGTTAGCATCGTAATACCTGCACTTGGACCATCTTTTGGCACTGCGCCTTCGGGCACATGCACATGTATTGATTTAGTGGTAAACAAAGTTGGATCCACCCCTATTTTTTTTGCATTGCTTTGTAAATAAGTAAGCGCGGTATCAACACTCTCCTTCATCACATTGCCTAAATTCCCCGTTAATTTCATACCCCCTTTGCCATCGGCCAATAGCACTTCAATAAATAATATATCTCCCCCCACATACGTCCAAGCTAAGCCAACGGCTACACCCGGCATATTTACAGTTTTATAAATTTCGTTGCTGTATTTTGGGTGTCCTAAAATTTTAATAATGTCAGGCTTAGTAACCGTAGATTTTACTTTGTGCTTATACGCCAATTCTTTGGCTTGGTAACGCATGATAGAAGCCAATTGTCTATCTAATTCACGTACCCCACTTTCACGTGTATAATCTTCAATTACTTTCTCTAAAACAGTGTCCTGCACTTTAAAATTAATTTTATCTAATCCATGTGCCGATTTTTGCTTTGGTAATAAATGGCGTTTCGCGATCTCCACTTTTTCTTCCACTGCATAGCCACTTAAATCAATAATTTCTAATCGATCGCGTAAAGCTGGTTGAATCCGACTAATATCATTAGCAGTAGCGATGAATAATGTTTTGCTTAAATCATATTCTGACTCCAAATAATTATCATAAAAACTATGATTCTGTTCTGGATCTAACACTTCCAATAAAGCAGAGGACGGATCCCCTCTATGATCACTTCCAATTTTGTCAATCTCATCTAAAATCATGACTGGATTAGATGTTTTAACTTTTCGTATACTTTGAATAATTCTACCTGGCATTGCGCCAATATAAGTTTTACGATGTCCTCGAATTTCACTCTCATCATGCAAACCACCCAAACTTACCCTTACGTATTTGCGACCAATAGCGTGTGCAATGGATTTACCTAAAGATGTTTTACCAATACCTGGAGGCCCTAAGAAACATAAAATTGGACTTTTCATATCCCCTTTTATTTTAAGTACCGCTAAATATTCTAAAATACGATTCTTGATTTTTCCCATGCCATAATGATCTGCATCCAACACCTTTTTAGCGTTCTTTAAATCATAATTATCATCCGTGTATTCCTCCCAAGGTAAATCTAAAATCAAATCAAGATGATTATACACCACCGAATAGTCCGGGGTACTGGAATGCATCCTTTCTAATTTTTCTAAGCCATTTTGAAATATTTTTTTTGCACTCTCTGGCCATTTTTTATTTTCGGCCTTCTTTTTCATTTCAGCCAACTCTCGATCATTCGCATCACCGCCTAATTCATCCTTGATACTTTTAAGTTGCTGTTGTAAAAAATAATCCCTTTGTTGCTTGTCAATTTCAGTGCGCGTTTTATTCGCCACTTTATTTTTTAATTCAACAAATTGTAATTCCTGTTGTAAATATTGAATCAGCTTTTCAGCCTTAAGGGAGATTTTATTTTCTTCTAATAAACCTTGCTTGTTGGCAATCTCCACATTTAAATTACTGCTTACAAAATTGATTAAGAATAAAGGATTCTCAATATTTTTTAAAATCATTGCAGCCTCCGAAGGAAAATTTGGAGACAATTGAATGATTTGCGTTGCCAAATCCTTGATGTTGGACAAGTAAGCTTGAAAATTTTGATCTTCTTTCCCCACTTTTTCTTCCACCAATACTTTGATACTTGCTTTAAAAAACGGATCCTCTTCTTTCATTTCAAGTAATTGGAAACGCTTTTTACCTTGGATAATGATGGTAGTGCCACCGTCCTGCATTTTAATCATTTTAATGATTTTTGCAACGGTACCAATAGCACATAAATCACTAGGCGTTGGATCTTCAATATTTCCATCCTTTTGTGAAACCACCCCAATTATTTATCCTTATTATAAGCAGCCTTTACAGCTTGAATACTTTTATCTCTCCCTACCGTAATTGGAATCACTACCCCAGGAAACAAAACCGTATTACGTAATGGTAAAATAGGAATGATATCATCCACAACCATATCCTTATCCCCTTCCAGATCCTGCTCATTAAATGAGAATAAGGGTATGAATTCATTATCGTCCTCTGCTCTAAATAAAAAATTATTATCCACTGTTATTTATTTTAAAATAGTCAAATTGACATACCCGCCGCCGAAAACAGCCTACAGGTAATGTACACCCTAATAAGGCAATATTGATGCCAAAAGTATTGGAGAATGGTGATTTATCGACAGGCCACCCCAAAATAAAAAATCCTTCCCGATATTATCGGGAAGGACCTTCTTGCAAGAAGTTATTGAAAACTTCTAAATTACTTAGCAGCAGCAGTTGTATCAACAGTTGCAGCAGCAGTTGTGTCAACAGTTACAGCAGCAGTTGTATCTACAGTTGCAGCAGCAGCTGTATCAGTTGTAGCTTCAGTAGAAGCACCACCACATGCAGTTAATGCAGCGATAGCTAAGATTGCGAATACTTTTTTCATTTTGAAATGGTTTTAAGTTTGTATTTAATACGGATGCGAAGATAAGAATCCACATTAAAAACGCCAAATTTTAACATTAAATTTTAAAATAATCCTTAAAATCTATATAAAATCTACTTTTTTCTGAAGTAAATCCTTACCGGAACCCCTGTAAACTTGAAATTTGCCCTTATTTGGTTCTCTAAATAGTTCCTATAGGGGGTTTTAATATCGTCAGGGAAATTGGTAAAAAAGGCAAAACTTGGGACCCTAGTCGGTAATTGAGATACAAACTTGATCTTTATAATATGCCCTCGCACCACAGGTGCTTGGTAATTTTGAACCACTTTAAGCATAATGTCATTTAGCTTAGAGGTAGGTACTTTACGGTGCCTATTCTCGAATACATCCAAAGCCAATTCAATCGCCTTAAATATCCTCGTTTTTTCAAGTGCAGATATAAATAGTACAGGCACATCTGTAAAAGGTGCCAGTTTGTCCTTGAGTACTTTTTCATAATCCCTAGCCGTATTGGTCTCTTTCTCAATCAAATCCCATTTATTCACCAATACAACAATACCCTTCCCTTTTTTTGCAGCCAAGCTAAAAATACTCAAATCCTGTGCGGTAATCCCCTTCACTGCATCAATCACTAATAAACAAACATCTGCTTCATCCATGGCCTTAATGGCGCGGATAATGGAATAAAACTCTAAATCATCTTTCTCCTTATTCTTTCTTCTAATTCCAGCCGTATCTATTAAAACAAATTCCTTTTGGAACATATTATAATGGGTATGAATGGTATCACGCGTAGTGCCGGCAATATCCGATACGATGGTTCTATTTTGACCAATCATGGCATTTAACAAGGAAGATTTTCCAACATTGGGTTGGCCCATAATGGCAATTTTAGGGATGGCAACTTCCTCCTCAGGTTCAGCGCCTTCGGGTAATTCTGCATTCACCACTTTCACCGGCTCATCCTTCATACCATTCGTAACCGCATCTAAAATTTCACCGGTACCACTTCCTGATATAGAGCTCACAAAGTAATTGTGCTCAAAGCCCATTCCGTAAAACTCAGTTCCTTCTAAAGCCCTGGTTGAATTATCTACTTTATTCACGCATACATACACCGGCTTCGTGCTTCGGCGAAGCATGTTCGCCATAGATGAATCCAAGTCAGTTAAACCCACTGCTGCGTCCACCATGAAAATGATCGCATTCGCTTCCTCAATGGCAATATTTACCTGCTTGCGAATTTCAGTTTCAAACATATCACGGGAATCAGGCACAAAACCGCCCGTATCTATTACGTTAAATGTTTTACCATTCCATTCAGTTACCCCGTATTGACGGTCTCTAGTAACGCCACTAATATCATCTACAATTGCTTTACGCTCCTCTAAGAAACGATTAAACAAGGTACTTTTTCCTACGTTTGGCCTTCCAACAATTGCCACTGTATAACTCATAAAACTTCAATTTAATATTAAATCAACATTATATAAATTATTGATAACCATTACATTAAATGTAATTAGTTGTCAATTAATATTAATACCCAAATTCTTTTAACTTCATATCGTTGTCACGCCACTTTGGCTTCACCTTTACAAATAGTTCAAGGTAAACTTTGGAACCAATGAACTCCTCAATATCCTTCCTAGCCAAACTACCTATCTCCTTAATCATCTTACCCCCTTGCCCAATAATTATTGCTTTTTGGGTTTCCCGATTCACCACAATATCTGCCTGAATTTTTGTTAAAAGCGGTTGCTCCTTAAATGAATTCACCAACACAGCAGTATGATAAGGAATTTCCTCCCCAAACAACTGGTAGATCTTTTCCCGGATCATCTCACTCACAAAAAACTTAGTCGGCATATCACTCAAATCCTCCTGGTCAAAAAATGGGTGACCCCCTTCAGGAATAAGTTCAAGTATAACTTTCATTAACCTATCTACATCACTGATATTCAATGCGCTAATTGAAATTATTTTGGTACAATAAGGCTTTGTACTAAAGTATGCATTAGCTTCTTTTACCCTGCCGCCCGC
>JBEATG010000232.1:0-4889 GCA_041162035.1 Bacteroidota bacterium | reverse complement strand
CAAATAGGTTATACTTACAAAATAAAATGATGCGGCATTTGATAATAAAACAAAAATACTTAGAATAAAAAAATTTATTGACCATGATTTTATTTTGTCAAAATAAACATTACTAAATTTAAATTTGATAATGATGTTATAAAAAAAATAGATCCAAGTTGTAAAAAAAATAACAAATAATAACTGTCTAATTACTTTAAAGAAAATTGGTACTTTGAAACCTTCATCACCAAAAACAAGTGTTTTTAATTGATTATCTTCGTTGTAATTAGGGATAAAATAAATAAAATATAAGTAAGAAGCCGAAGAAAAAAGCATAAAGATGAATGAAATGGTATTTATAAATAATCTGGTTTTCGGAAAATAAAGTACTGAGAATAATTGCAAAAATGAACACGCCAGTATCGCTTTTAAAATAGTAAAAACAACGCCAGGGATGTTGATTTTAGGTAAGAAAGTTACAAAAAGACTAATGTTACCAACGGAAATAACAATAAGCAATAAAATAATCTTTAAAAAATAAGGTCTTTTAAATTTTATCAAAATATCAAAAAAAACGATAAGTGATAAAATAAAAATTGAAAAATATAAATACGGAATTAGAAACATTATTTAATTTCCTTGGTTATAAACGACAATGAAGTAACTACTGATTAAAGTTAGCTAATTATTAATAAATTTTTAATATCTTTTTATATCAAAAAATTGCCCCAAAACACTTTGTATCCAAAAAGGAACGGGGTGGTCAAATATGATGAAAGTTGGTTTTTACCAACCACTAATCGCTAAAATTTCCTTGGTGTGATCCTTGGTATCTGGTTTTTCAATAATAAAGCGCACCATCCCGGCTTCGTCAATCAAAAATGTAGTTCTTGTTGTGCCCATATAAGTGCGACCCATGAACTTTTTTTGACCCCATAAATTGTATTTATCTACAATTTTTTTGTCCTCATCTGCAATTAAAGAAAACGGCAAATCATACTTTTCGATGAATTTTTCATGGGATTTAACCGAATCTACGCTCACCCCTAGCACTTGTAAGCCTTTCTTAAGCAATGCTTTATAGTTATCGCGTAAATTACAAGCTTGTGCGGTACATCCTGGTGTATCGTCCTTTGGGTAAAAGTATAAAACGAGCTTTTTTCCCTTAAAATCGGCGATGGATACGGTATTGCCGTGTTGGTCAACACCTTTAAACTGAGGCGCTTTAGCCCCTTCTTTGATAACTGCCATAAACTTGAATTGGCTGTGAAGGTAGCATTTAAAAAGGACAAAAATGTTTAGGGTGTAAAAGGGGATAAATTCAGGTAAAATTTTGTAGTTTTGCGCAATTTATATTTTTGTAGCCATGCCCAAAGACACATCCATCAAAACCGTATTAATTGTAGGTTCTGGACCCATTATTATTGGTCAAGCCTGCGAATTTGATTACTCTGGCTCTCAAGCCGCAAGGTCATTGAAAGAAGAAGGAATTAAAGTGATATTGATTAACAGTAATCCGGCTACAATCATGACCGACCCAATGATGGCGGATAAGGTTTATCTATTACCCCTAAACGTGGAGAGTATCGAGCAAATTTTACAAGAAAATCAAATTGATGCAGTACTTCCAACAATGGGTGGACAAACTGCATTGAACTTATGTAAGGAAGCGGATGAAATAGGATTATGGAAACAATATAATTGTCGCATGATTGGTGTGGATGTTGCAGCGATTGATTTAGCAGAGGATAGAGAACAGTTCAGACAATTGATGGTGAAAATAGGAATAGCAGTTGCGCCAAGCCGTGTAGCGAATAGTTTTTTAGAAGGAAAAGAATTTGCACAAGTCATAGGATTCCCATTAGTGATACGCCCCTCATTCACCTTAGGTGGAACGGGTGGTGGATTTGTGCATGATGCAAGTGAATTAGATGCTGCATTGGAAAAAGGATTAAAGGCATCCCCTATACATGAAGTATTGGTGGAAAAAGCAGTACTTGGATGGAAAGAATATGAATTAGAATTATTAAGAGACCAAGCAGATAATGTGGTTATTATATGTACCGTTGAAAACTTGGATCCAATGGGCGTGCATACCGGTGATTCAATCACAGTAGCACCTGCGATGACTTTGAGTGATACTTCATTTCAGGACATGCGTAACAAAGCAATGTTGATGATGCGCAGTTTAGGAAATTTTGCTGGCGGATGTAATGTGCAATTTGCACAAAATCCGGTGACTGAAGAATTGATTGCGGTTGAAATCAATCCACGCGTTTCCCGTTCCTCTGCATTAGCATCAAAAGCAACAGGTTATCCAATTGCAAAAATTGCTGCTAAATTGGCGATTGGTTATAGATTAGATGAATTAAAAAATCAAATTACACAAACCACTTCTGCCTACTTTGAACCTGCATTGGATTATGTTATTGTAAAAGTGCCTCGTTGGAATTTTGATAAATTCAAAGGAGCAAATGATACCTTAGGTTTACAAATGAAAAGTGTAGGTGAAGTGATGGCGATTGGAAGAAGCTTTACGGAAGCCATTCAAAAAGCTTGTCAAAGTTTGGAGAACGAAGCGATTGGTTTAGGTTATTATGGAAAAAGTTTGATGAAGAATGAGGAATTGATGGAGTATATTAAAGTACCAAAGTGGGATCGCATATTCAGAATTAAAGATGCATTAATGCAAGGATCAACGGTTCGTTCCATTGTGGCTGCTACTGGTATTGATTCTTGGTTCTTATATCAAATACGCATCATCTGCAATATTGAAAAAGAATTAATGAACCATGATATAAATTCTATCCCCACTGAATTAATTAAGGAAGCAAAACAACATGGATTTAGCGATATGCAAATTGCTAAAGTATTAAAAGGAAACACCACCGATGACGCTGTTTATGAAAAAAGAAAAGCGTTAGGCATCACCCGTGTTTATAAAATGGTGGATACCTGTAGCGCAGAGTTTGAAGCAAAGACACCTTACTTTTATTCCACTTTTGAAAACTAAATGATCACCGCATTAATAAAGCTTTAATATACCCATATGAATGTAAAAGATATCGTGATGCTGAATGAAAAAGAAACCAGAGCTGGATTTGGCGAAGGTATTCATGAGCTCGCAAAACAAAATAGTGAAGTAGTTGTACTTACAGCTGACTTAGCAGGTTCGTTTAAGTTAGGCCCATTCATCAAAGAATTCCCAGATCGTTTTATTGAAGTAGGTATTGCTGAAGCAAATATGATTGGTATTGCTGCAGGATTAACCATTGGTGGTAAAATTCCTTACACTACTACATTCGCAAATTTTAGTACAGGAAGAGTGTATGATCAAATTAGACAAAGTGTTGCCTACTCAGATAAGAATGTAAAAATTTGCGCATCGCACGCAGGATTAACTTTAGGTGAAGATGGTGCTACGCATCAGATATTAGAAGATATTGGACTGATGAAAATGTTACCGGGTATGACAGTTGTGGTACCTTGTGATTTTAATCAAACCAAGACTGCAACCAAAGCCATTGCTGATTATCAAGGCCCTGTATACTTAAGATTTGGTCGTCCAAAATGGCCCAACTTTACCAAAGAAGATGGATCAGATTTTGTGATTGGAAAAGCACAAAAATTAAGTGAAGGAAAAGATATTTCCATTTTTGCATGCGGTCACTTAGTATGGAAAGCGATAGAAGCTGGTAAATTATTAGAAGCAGAAGGCATCAGTGTTGAAGTAATCAATTTACACACCATTAAACCATTGGATGTTGACGCAATTGTTGCAAGCATTTCAAAAACAGGTTGTGCTGTAACTGCAGAAGAACATAATGTGATTGGTGGTATGGGTGACGCTGTAGCACAAGTGGCAGCAAAACATTGTCCTGTGCCTATTGAATATATTGGTACGCAGGATACTTTTGGAGAAAGTGGAACACCGAATCAATTATTAGCGAAATACGGTTTGGATACACCCGATATTTTTGCAGCAGCTAAAAAAGTATTAGGACGTAAGAAATAATTTTAAAAATAATTATAGCGCAAACAAAACAATCCCTCGCTTTCGCGAGGGATTGTTTTGTTTAATACCATTTGCATTTGTGTAACGCTGAATTAAGTTACGCTAAATTTATTCTTAATTAAGGCGCTAAACGAACTTTAGTCCATTGACCATCTGTCGCTAAATTATATTTGATACGATCATGTAAGCGGGAACTACGTCCTTGCCAAAATTCAATATTGGTAGGATGTACAATATACCCACCCCAATTTGAAGGCAGTGGTACATTTCCTTCTTTGTACTTTTCTAAATTAGTAGCAACTAATTGTTCAAGGTATTCACGATTCGGAATTATTTTACTTTGCGGAGATGAAATAGCGCCTACCTGACTTCCAAGTGGACGAGAGTGAAAATATTCATTGCTTTCTTCCGTGCTAATCTTTTTTATAGTACCTGTAATGCGAATTTGTCTTTCTAATTCCTTCCAAAAAAAGTTAATCGCAACAATTGGATTTGCATCTATCTCCTGCCCTTTTGCGCTATCATAATTGGTAAAAAATACAAAACCTTCTGAGGTGTAGCCTTTTAATAAAACTACGCGCGACGAAGGAGCGCGTAGGGCATCCACGGTGGAAAGTACAAATGCGTTTACTTCATCTATATTACTTGCTATGGCTTCCTCCCACCAATGTTCAAACTGATCCATTGGGTGTGCCGCGGTAGCGGCTTCATCCAAAGAAGCTAATTGGTAATCGCGGCGTAGAGAAGCTATATCTTTTTGCATAAAAATTATTTCGTAGCGTATAAAATATTAATTACCGACAGCATGAAAAACATTCCTACAAGCTGATGCAGTTGCGCCAGCCATTCAAAACCACCCCACACACCTGGAATAATATGTGCACTTAATAAT
>JBEATG010000220.1:0-3577 GCA_041162035.1 Bacteroidota bacterium | reverse complement strand
ATTTGATACGCCGTCCCAATAGAACGGAGTCGTAAAATGATGAGTGTTCCAACCTGTCTGTGGTGTAAATGTGCTATCTGTTAAAACATTTGTAAATTGAGATGATGCGAATCTGTCTTTTCCGCTACAAAAAACTAATATGTACTCATTGGGCTGAATAATTTGATGCGGAAATGACCATTCACCTGGGTTTGAATTGTCGCTGAGACTGTAGTTGTAAAGATCTATCGGAGTTGGCCCTGCATTGTAAATTTCAATCCAATCTTCATAATCTCCGTCTTCATCTAAGAGGGTGGGGTAATTTTTATTGCTCCCCTCGTTGATTACTAATTGGCCAAAACATACGTTCGCACATAAAACAGCGATCGTAATAAATACTATTTTACAAGTTCGCATTAACATTTATTCTAATACAATTATGAATGTTTGATTAAACATGTCACCAATTCTTAAAAAATAAAGGCCTTTCGAGTTATGGCTTAAATCAATAGTTGTGTTTTCTGATATACGGCCTTCTGATATAACTTCTCCTAACAGATTGTAAATTTGGAAATCAGAATCAACATACTCTTGGGCAGCGACCAGAAAAAGCAAACCGGATGTTGGGTTTGGAAAGAGGGTTGCCTCAAAGTTTTTTGGGGCCTCAAATATTGCAAGCGTAGTACAATTGACCGTCTGAGGCGTTGCTTGATTCAGGTTATTTCCTATACCCATTTGACCTAGACCATTACTCCCCCATGACCACAGAGTTCCATCTGATTTGATTCCCGAAGAAAATTCCATACCTCCACTAATTTTAATAAAATTGTTATTTATGGTAGACAATATCATTTGAGGTAAGGTTTGAACACCTCCTACATTTCCATTACCCATTTGGCCAATGTAATTTCTTCCCCATGCCCATAATGATCCATCGTTTTTAATTGCGAGATCATGATCTGCTCCCGCACTGATATCTGTCCAATAATTATTTGTTCCAATTTGAGATGGTATCGGAATAACTACAAAAGGAGTGTCTGTAGTAATGTCGTAACCCCATGACCAAATGGTCCCATCAGTTTTAAGGGCCAATAAATGAGAGTAATTACCAAAATCCAGTTGGCTCCATGATGTATCAGTTCCAATTTGTATCGGTGTATTATTGAGTGGCAATCCGTTATTTACAAAGTTTGCGGTATTGTCCCCCCAGCACCAAAGTGTTCCATTAAATTTAATAGCTCCAGAAAAGTTCGCGCCAGCACTGATTTGCTTCCAATCGTTATCGCTCCCTATTTGCAATGGAGTAGTTTGATAGATTGGTGGACAAAATGTGCAGGTGCTTAATCCATTACCAACCTGTCCCGTATTATTTAATCCCCATGCCCATAACGTATTGTTTGATTTTAATCCAAGAGCATGTTGCCCTCCAGCGCTGACTTCAATCCAATCATAATCATTTCCAATTTGAACTGGGTAGTAGGTGTTTAAATTTGTGGTGTTATTTCCTCCGATAGCAGGATCTGGGAATGACCCCCATGCCCATAATGATCCATCGTTTTTAATCCCCAATGAAAAATTTTCACCCGCTGAGATGTCTGCCCAATTATTTTGCGTCCCTATTTGAATCGGAGTAATGTAATATGGAATTGTCGGCAAGCCAATACCCAAATCACTGGAGCTGCCCCACCCCCACAAGGTTCCATCATTTTGAATTGCCAATTGATGGCTGGAACTGGCACTCACTTTGTCCCAGCATTGTGCAAACAAAATATTTTTATGAAGGATAAACAATAGTAGTATTAAACAATGTATTCTGCGTTTGAGACTTTTCATGCTTATTTCTTTTTTGATTAATTCCAAGTGTAATACTAAATTTTCATTTTTTGTTAAGGTTCAGCTCTAGCTGTCTTGTTTGCATTGTGTATAACGTTTGGCAGCTACAAGAAGTTGGCGATTTCGGAGACGGTAACTGTCTGCCACCACTGAACTTCATACGAAGCGCAAAGTTTCATTTAACCACTGAACCGCCAATTTCTTGTAGGTGCTGTTATGGGCTGGTTTTATTCTTTTATTACTTTAAATGAATGTTTCAAATTCTCTTCCACAATGAACAAATAAACCCCTCCAGATAAATTGTTAATGTCAATGGTTGTATATTCAGAGTTTAGTTTTCCGGTTTTTACTACTTTACCTATATTGTCGTAAATCGCGTAGCTCGAACCAATAAGGTTGGCTTTCGATTTAATATTGATTGCACTTTGAGATGGACAAGGGTAAGCGATAAATAAATTGTCCTGTGTAATCGCATTTATTCCAACATTATCAAGATATTGAGCCACATAATTATTACCTGAAATGTTCGTCATGTCACCGCCTGTATAAATGACTCCTGAAGCATCAGACCAAACGGTAGCTAATGCCGCATTAGCAGCCAAAGCATTCAGCCCGCCAACTTCACTCCACGTAGTTCCATCCCATTTAGCTACATAATAGTTTCCTGAATTGTTGGTAAAGAGTCCTCCGGCATAAATATTTCCTGTGGCATCAATACAAACAGACATGATAGTATGATTTGCCGCTAAGGAGTTCGCCCCCCCTAGTTCGCTCCAAGAGCTTCCATTCCATTTAGCGACATATGAATTGTTCGATGCGTTTTTAAATACACCCGCTGTATAAATATTTCCAAATACATCACTACAAATTGAAAAAATCCATAAATTAGCAGCTAAAGAGTTCGCTCCACCAAGTTCGCTCCAGTTAATTCCGTCCCATTTTGCAATGTAATAATTTCCACTGCTATTAGTAAAATGTCCTGTTGTGTATAATATTCCTGAAGCATCTATATAAACATCATAAATCCAAAAATTTGCAGCTAATCCATTGAATCCCCCCAACTCACTCCAAGAACTTCCATCCCATTTCGCAACATAACAGTTTCCTGAACTGTTCGTAAACCTTCCTGCGGCATATATATTACCGGAGTTATCACTATATACGGCCTCAATCCAATTATTGGCTGCTAATCCGTTCAATCCCCCCAACTCACTCCAAGAGCTGCCGTCCCATTTTGCAACGTAACATTTCCCGGAGCTATTAGTAAATCCTCCTACCGCAAATATATTTCCAGCTGCATCAATGTGAAGGTCCCTGATTGATGCATTTGCAGCTAATCCATTTAGTCCACCAACTTCACTCCATGAATTTCCGTCCCATTTCGCGACATAGAATTTTCCTGAACCATTACTAAATCCTCCTGACGCATATATGTTTCCGGATGCATCACTGCGAATAGACCTTATAAAATCATTTGCAGCTAGTACATTTGTCCCACCCAACTCAAGCCATGTTTGTGCATTGGCAGCCAATGTTGTTAAAAATGATACTACAATTAAAATTAAAAGTTTTTTCATTTTGTTTTGTAATTAAGTTTTATTCCTACTCTTAAGGCTTTTCAGAATACTCCCTGTTTTTTTAGTGGTTTTCTTGTCTCCACTTTTTGATCTGTCACTTTAGGTGATCAGCCTGCCTTGTACCGCTATGCTGTTTAAACTTGCCCATAACGTTTTGCAGATTTGCGATGTGGCGGACTTAGTAGTAG
>JBEATG010000164.1:0-2613 GCA_041162035.1 Bacteroidota bacterium | reverse complement strand
CACCAATTTTTAACGAGGGAAGCCTTAATGGAATGGACCACCGCTTATCCGCAGATCGCAGATCATATGACCCATAAAAAAGTGGGCATTGTGATGGCTGGGAATATACCCCTTGTTGGGTTCCATGATTTATTAAGTACCCTTGTCGCAGGACATACAGCGGTGGTGAAACTATCTTCCAAAGACACTGTTGGAATGGAATATATTATTAACACTTTAATTGAGATAGCGCCCCAATGGAAGGAGCATATCATTGTGCAAAGCCATTTAAAAGATTGCGATGCCTATATCGCTACGGGAAGCAATAATACCAGCAGGTATTTTGAACAGTATTTTGGGAAATACCCACATATTATCCGATCCAATAAAACATCTATTGCGATATTAGATGGCGGGGAAAGCAGGACTGATTTGGATTTATTAGCCGATGATATGATGCTTTATTTTGGAAGAGGCTGTCGCAATGTTACCCAGGTTTGGGTACCCGAAGGCTATGACTTTATCCCTTTATTAAATGCCTTGAAAAAGTATAATTATATTATTGATGAGCATAAATACCGACATAATTACGACTATCAATTGGCACTTTTAATGATGACCCGTCAATTTTACATGGATACAAATGCCATTTTGTTAAGCGAAAACCCTTCCCCTTTTGCGGCTATCGCACAAATACATTATCAATTTTATACGCCTTCCCAACCGCCAATAGTGAATCCTACAGAAATTCAATGTATTGTTGGAAAAGGGGGCTTGTCCTTTGGAAGTCTTCAAAAACCTAGCTTACAACAATATGCAGATGGCGTGGATACCCTTTCCTTTTTAACCAGCTTATAAACAAACAGCAATATAATTTTCGTATCTTGTTTTGTACTACCTCTTTTATTCACGAATAATTTCGTAAATATTTTGTTAAAGCTTATATTTGATTTTGTGACATAATTACTGCTGCATTAATTTTGTACTCGAACTGGCACACATTTTGATATAATAGATTAAAAATAAAGACATGATGAACTTGAATTTTAAAAACATTTTGGCAATTATCGGTATTAGCTTTGCAACTACTTTTGTAAGTATTTGGGGGTATTCCAAATGGATTAAACCAAGCTCCTCTATTGATAGCAATAACCAATTGCCTACCAATTATGCAAGTTTTTTTAATGGTAATGCACCCGCCTCTACGGTCGATTTTACACCAGCTGCTAGTTCAGCTTCGCCTGCAGTAGTGCATATTAAAACAAAGACGAATGCAAAACGCGTTGATGCAAATCAACAAAGACAAAGAAATCCTTTTTCAGATTTGTTCGGCGATGAAGATATGTTCGGAGATTTTTTTGGTGGCCCAAGAGTAATGCCTGAACAAAGAGCAAGCGGAAGCGGTGTATTAATTACAGCGGATGGATATATTGTAACCAATAACCACGTGGTGAATGGCGCAGATGAAATCAATGTAACATTGACCGATAAAAAATCATACAAAGCAAAAGTGATAGGCACTGATCCAAGTAGTGATTTAGCGGTAATTAAAATTGATGCAGCAGCATTGCCGTATATCGTATATGGCAATAGTGATGAAATTAAATTAGGACAATGGGTACTTGCCATTGGATACCCTTTAAATTTAGATGTAACGATTACTGCTGGAATTATAAGTGCAAAAAATAGAAACATCAATATCAATGCACGTCAAAGTGATCGCCCTGTTGAAACTTTTTTACAAACCGATGCTGCTGTGAATCAAGGTAACAGCGGTGGTGCTTTAGTAAATACAAGTGGTGAGTTAGTTGGAATTAATTCAGCGATTGCATCTCCTACTGGATCCTATGCAGGTTATTCTTATGCAATCCCAGTGAATATTGTTAAAAAAGTAGTTACTGATATTGTAAAATTTGGAACAGTACAACGCGCTTATTTAGGCATCTCCTACCCTAGGGACGGCTTGCCTGAATCAGAAACTAAAAAAATAGATGAGGAGTACCGTATTAAAACCAATGAAATCCAAGGAGTACTCGTAACTGATGTGCTAGATGGCGGTGCAGCAAAAGCAGCAGGAATGAAAAAAGGTGATATTATCACTAAACTAAATGGCGTTACCATAAAATCATCTCCTGAACTACAAGAACAAATTGCTAGGTATAAACCTTCTGATAAAATTAGCGTTCTAATTAAAAGAGATGGCAAGGATATGACTTTCAACGCCACGCTTAAAGCAAAGGTTGGGGATGATGCCAACTTGGCTACAAGTAGTAAAGCTGCAGAAAAATTAGGAGGCAAGCTTGAAACAATTGACAAAACTACTGCTGAAAAAAATGACTTATCCGGTGGTGTTATCGTGAAAGAATTAGGCAATGGTATACTTGGAAAAAGTAGGGTTGAAAAAGGATTCGTTATCACACAGGTGAATGATAAAACTGTAAATACAGCGGAAGAATTTTATGAGGCGCTTAAAAAAGTGACCAGTGCAAGTATTAAACTTTCAGGCGTTTATCCTGGCTATTTTGGAAACTATGCTTTTGTGTTAAACCTAAATGATCAAAATAAATAATTTCCTATAGCGGTTTGGTTAACAAATGGGGCCCCGAGTTATCGGGGCCCCATTTTATTTTATAA
>JBEATG010000156.1:0-3815 GCA_041162035.1 Bacteroidota bacterium | reverse complement strand
GCGGGGATGGCTTGTTCTTCTAATTTTGTTTTTCCGATCCAATAAAATTTCCAATCAAATCCGGTTGTTTTACTTACGGTGACAGTTAGTGGCCATCCTAATAATCCAGATTCCACTAATTTTTTAATCGGCTTTACTGTTGTATTCATTCCATAAAAATTCTCTTCAAAACGGAACCAAGTATTTAAACGAAACATTCTTTTATATTCCTTTACGGCTTCTACTACTTTTTTTCCTTCACCAATAGTACGCGTCATTGGTTTTTCACACCAAATATCTTTTCCAGCTTTTGCAGCATCTACCGCCATGATGCCATGCCAATGAGGTGGGGTTGCAATATGCACAATGTCTACTTCAGGAAGCGCAATTAACTCCTGGTGATTGTGAAATGTTTTCACACCACCCCCAATTAATTTTTCAGCACTTAGCAAATGATTTTTATCAACATCACAAATTGCTACTACTCTTGTACCAGCATAACCAATATGTCCACGGCCCATACCCCCTAAACCAATAATACCTTTGGTAAGTTGATCACTAGGGGCAATGAATCCCTTTCCTAATACATGTCTTGGTACAATTGAAAATCCTGCAATGATGGTTGCTGTATTTTTTAAAAATTTTCTCCTGGTATTTTTTTCAATTTTCATTTGCATATTTTTTACACTAAAAAGTAGTTTATCAATAAAATTATCCCTTAGCTTAATTTGAACACTTTCACATTTCTAAAATAAATGGGCGCGCCTGCATGTTTTCCTTGTAATCCAATATGACCACGAAGTGCAAGCGTTGACATTGGGTTTTTCAACCAAGAAGGCACAGTGCTTCCATCTGGATTTACTTTACTAGAGGTAAAATCATCCATATTACATTCATTAACCAATGTCCCATTTAAAACAATTGATATCATTTTTCCTTTACAAGTAATAGTGAAGTGATTCCACTCGCCAGCAGGCTTTAATGATTTGTTGGTCGCAGGCTTGCGTCCAAAAATTGCGGCACATTGCCATGTGGGTGCAGCCTTACTCCATTGTTTTGAATAATCATCTGCAATTTGAATTTCAACAGAATTAGGAATCCACTCCACAATATCTGTTGCGTGAACAATAACACCACTATTCGTACCGTCTGCGGTTTGAAAATCTAAATCCAAAATAAAATCATCGTATTCATCAAAGCTCCAAATAGCATCATCTTTACTTGCGGTAATTACGCCACTTGAATCCTTCCAAATGGATTTATCATAAATCGCTTTTGATAAATTATTTCCAAATAAATCCTTCCATCCTTTGCCCATGGGCTGCCCCTGAACAACAATAGATTTATTTTGAGCAAATGCATTAAAAGTGATTCCTATGAATAGGAAGCATAAAATAGTTTGAATTTTTTTCATACGCTAAATTGTTAATTTTCGCCTTAACTCGCTAATTATTCTATTATTACCTAATTATTACACTAAGCGAGATTAAATTGCTTTAAAGGGCTCTCTGCAAATATTTGCTTCTCTAAATTTATTGTTTTTTGCTTAAAATTGAGCCATTCAGTTAGGATTATAATAAAGGTGGGCGCACTAGTTATTTATATTGCGAATGGCGATTCCCTTTTTTACCTTATTTTGTACTCCCTGATCAATACTTAGTGCACCATTTACCCATACGTATTTTACGCCTTTACTATATTGATGTGGTTGGTTATATTCTGATGCATCTGAAATTTCATCTTCATCAAAAATGACGATATCAGCAAAATAACCTTCTTTAATTAACCCTCTATTTTTTAAATTAAACTTTTGGGCGGGCAAGCCAGTCATGCGTCTTATGGCTTCTTCTAAATTAATCACCCCTAACTCTTTAACATATCTTCCCAAAACCCTTGCATTGGTTCCATAAGCACGTGGATGCGGCATACCGGAACCAAAATTGACAATACCAGCATCGCTTGCAAACATATTAAAGGGATACTTCATGATTGTTTTTACATCTTCCTCACTCATGCCATGATAGATCATTTGTGCACCGCCTTTTTCAATCATTTGAATAATGGTTTCCGCCTCCAGTTTGGCATTATTTTTATTACCTCTTAAAATATTTATTTCTTCAATACTTTTTCCATTATAACTTGAATCTGCACCATAATTAGCAACAACAGCATAACTAAAATGTTTTAATCCTCTTTTTTTGATGATGCCCATACTGTGTGCTGCAACTTTTTTTCTGATCATCGGATTTTTTAATCTTGTCATAATTGAATCCTGCCCATCTGCTAATACCCAATCTGGAAGTAATACACTAAGCTGTGTACTGCTTGCTGTATAAGGGTATTGATCAATGGTAACATCAATGCCTTCCTTTCTTGCATTAATAATTAATGGAATTGTTTCCTTACTTCTTCCCCAATTATTTTGCCCACTAACTTTAAAATGTGAAATTTCAACTGGAATATTTGCTTCACGACCAATATTAATTGCTTCATTAATTGCATCCACAACCTTATCTTCTTCATATCTAATATGTGAAGAATACACACCTCCATTATTGGACACTACCTTAGCCAGCCTTACAATTTCTGAAGTAGGCGCATAAGTACCAGGAATATAAATTAAGCCTGTAGACATGCCAGCAGCTCCATCTTCCATTGCTTTTTGTGCTAACTGTTCCATTTTAATTAATTCTTGTTCTGTTGCATTCCGATTCGCTGTTCCCATGACTAGCTTACGAATGGTATTGTGCCCAATTAAAGATGCAATATTTATAGCAACGCCAACCGAATCAATACTATTAAAATATTTTTTTAAGTTCTCCATCGATCCACCACAATTTCCTGTAATCACGGTGGTTACACCATCATAAATAAAATTAGAAGCCAAAGGATTTCTTATTGCTGAATTTTCAATATGTCCATGAACATCAATAAAGCCCGGTGAAATAATGAATCCTTTTGCATCAATTTCACGCACCCCTTTCCAGTTTTGTAAATGACCAATGGCTACAATTTTATCTTTTGTAATGGCCACATCTTTATACTGCCATTGATTCCCCATACCATCTATTAATTTACCATTTCGGATAATATAATCTGCAGTTTGTCCATAACTATTTAACGCATACAAAAAAGTTAAAGCGATGAGCGTAATTTTTTTCATTATAACATTTTTAATTTTAAGATATTTAATTTATTGATTAAACTAATTTATATCGAATACTCGTTAAGATAATTTTAACAATTTGTGTTTTAG
The DNA here is from genome assembly GCA_041162035.1 of Bacteroidota bacterium. GTDB lineage: Bacteria > Bacteroidota > Bacteroidia > Chitinophagales > Chitinophagaceae > Sediminibacterium. Next base: position 580 of record JBEATG010000156.1, on the reverse strand, counting down.
CCCCCTATAAATCTATGAATAATTGTATTAAAAGGAGTTACATAGGTAAAAAATTAGCTCCCTTTTTTTGGAAAAAAGACGAAGATTATTTAGCTTGAGAGTACTTAAACCAAATCACTAAAACCATTTTACTTATGAGTCAACCTATTAATGCAAATCGTCTCTTTTATGCGAGCTGCTTTGCACTTATCACGACTGCTTTTTCATTCAGTATCCGTGCTGGAATTTTAACACAGTTGGGTACCGAAATGAATTTAGACACAGTACAATTGGGAACCATTAATTCAATGTGGTTTCTTGGATTCCCCATTTCTATGATCTTAGGCGGAATTTTTTATTCTTACATTGGTCCAAAATTAATTATGCAAATAGCATTGGTCGCACATGCTGTTGGTATTTTAATGACTATTTATGCAGTTGATTACAACACTCTTTTAATCTCAACCCTATTGATTGGACTGGGTAATGGATGTACGGAAGCAGCTTGTAATCCAATGATTGCCGATTCCTATTCTGGTATTGAAATGAACAGCAAAATGAATCGTTTCCATATGTGGTTCCCTGGTGGAATTGTATTGGG
>JBEATG010000152.1:0-4497 GCA_041162035.1 Bacteroidota bacterium | reverse complement strand
TAATATATTTCCACATAGTCATCATTACCTAATTGCACAAAAAATGAATTAGAGACGGTGTTTTTAATTCCTAAGCCTATTATTGTATACGTATTATTTGTATTTGGATAAGCGCTACTGTTGCGTCTGATCCAAACACTTACTTCATCATTAGCCGCATCTGTTTTTATAAATTGTAAAGTATATTTTACATTATAAAGTCCTTCGTTATTTACAGTGATACGAGTAGGAAGCCCACTAGTATTATTAGTGATAGCAATGTTGTTAGCAAAATTAATAAAGTTAAATTTTACTACCGAGGCAGTGGCGATGGGAGTGGTTTGTTTTGCAGTATCATAAAAATTACCATAATCATTTGGAACAGGTGTATAGTTTAAAGCTTTAGTTATATCACTAGGTGTTAAACTACCAAAGCTTATTTTGTTATTAATTCTATTACTTAAATAATTCGTGTCTAACTTATTTAGTTTTAAATTAATCCGCTGGCTCAAGCTGGTGGTATCTAGTACTGGAATTTGATTTATTTTATGATAAATTTTCATGGTATCACTACTATTTAGTTTTTGATTAATGCGATTACTCAAATAATTCGTGTCAGCTTTGTTAAGCTTGAAATTAATCCTGTTACTCAAATAATTAGTGTCTGTCTTATTTAATTTCAGATTAATACGTGTACTTATATAGTTAGTATCAAATTTATTTAATTTCAAATCGATACGATTGCTAAGCCAAGCGGTGTCTGACTTTTTTAGCTTTTCATTCAATGCGATCAGCGTATACAGCGAAGTGGGCTTCAAACTATCAGGTGTATTACTGACTTTATCAATGGCAGCCATCATTTTAAAATCTTTTAGATTGTCAAATCCTGTGCCCCCTTTGTTTACCCCTATAATCCCATTAATATTTACTGCATCCACTTTGTCTGCATAAAAAGCAAAAGGCACATAATTAATTTTTTGAATCCCTAAACTTGAAAAATATAATTCTCCTGTGATATCCACTTCTACTTGTAAATACTTTTCTGACATAGACCAATTAATATTTTCAAAATTGCCGATACTGATTATCTTACGATCTTGTTTACTTCCAACGACAACCGAAAAAAGCCCAATGGTATTAGTCGTAATTGATTTTATTTCTTGATATTCAATAACACCGTTTATTGAATCAGTTTTAATGGATAATCGAAGGGTAACAATTTTATTTGCTAATATGATACCATTGTCGCTTCTGGCAACACCTTGAAAATTTATTCCTTTATTTATTTGTCCGTTTAAATTAATAAAATGGAGGGTTAACATTAAAAAAGATAAAATAGTTTTTTTCATAAATTATTATTGTTTTATTACTTTGAAAATTTGCTTTTTCAAAATTGATTTTCCAACAACATAATGAATCGCAATAAAGTAAATGCCCGTATTTACCGAAGCAAATGATAAGGTTTGCTCAAATTGAATACCCGACCATGGGCCTTCTACCATTTTTAATAATTGACCTTGCGCATTGCTCATTTCAATTTTTGAAATAATTATGCCGCTTTGATCACTATGAATTTTTAAATTTTGAATAAAGGGGTTCGGTCCTATTTTAAAGGGCGTGGTTGTTTCAAGAATTTTAAAATTGACTCCACTCCCAAAATCGTTTTGTAAATATCCGGTAGTCAATATGAGATTTTTATTAGAATAAAGCGTTTGAACCAGCAACTGTTCACCAAAGCTCCAATCCCAGATGATACCCTCAATTTGTTTTGAATCTCCGCTCAGGTTGATGATACTTGGATATTTTATCTGTGCATTTGTTGTATAACTACAAAACGAGGCGAATGTTAGGTAAACTACTTTTAATAGGCTTTTCATTACACAATATATGTGATATAATATTGAAAATCAATAATATACATATTGTAAATAATCTAATTTAAATCATCTTTATCCTATATTTTTAGGAAATAATCACCCACTTCATATGTTTCATAGGCAAAACCAAACATTTAGGGATTTGGGACGGTTAATTGCGGATTTTATGTAAATTTGTTTTAATATAAATCGAAAGGTTATGAAAAAATTTGGTTTTGTTTTAGTGGCTTTTACTTTGATAATTGCTTCTTGCAGTAAAGGGGGTGGGTCAACACCAGTTACCCCAACGCCGCCGCCAGTGGTGGTTGCAGAACCAGATATCGCATTTAAAGTTGAAGTGGATAATAAGGAAGTGGATTATACAACCTACACCGCAGCATTGAGTGCAGCACAAGCTGTAAATGTAAATGTAACTACTGCGCCTTTTCCAAAGGATGGCGTTACGATTGATGTTACTGTAAAAAAAGATGTAGATAATTCTTCCGTATTTAGTGATGCTAAGGTGGGTACAGTGGCTGGCACAAATCCTGTGACGATCAATAATTTGTTACCAGGTGTTCCTTGTACGGCTACGGTTTTAGTGACTTCAAAAACATTGGATCCTGTAAGTAAAACTTACAAGTCACTTTCAAAAACATTTAAAATAGCAAGAAAGTAAAAATATTGTTAAACCCTCAATGGTCTAGTCCCCTGTTAGTTATTTACTTGCAGGGGATTTTTTTGCAATAGCTTCAATCGCATTCACCAATTTATCTAAATCTTGTATTCTGGTATATACATGCGGTGTTATACGAACACAGCTCACAGAGTCCCAAACAATACCAACGGTGTGTATTTTATAATTTGTAAATAATGCGCTATCTAATTCACCAGGAGTCATACCATCCACACTTACCCCACATATCGCGCACGAAAATTCATCTTTTAATGAGGTATGAATTTTTATCTTAGGTATTTCTTTCACCCTTGTTGCCCAATAATTTTTTAAGTAACGAACGCGTTCTTCTTTTCTTTTGCTTCCAATAGCAGTATGAAAATTGATAGCTTCGCCAATACCTTGTTCAATAGGAAAGCTTCTGGTACCCAATGTTTCAAACTTACGGATATCTGTTCCCTTAGGATTGTCATTGCAAACAAGCGGCCAAATTTTTTCGATATTTTCTTTTTTGATCCAAAGCATCCCACTTCCAATAGGCGCAGATAAAAATTTATGTAATGAGGTACCAAAATAATCGCATCCTAATTCAGGAATAGAAAAATCCATTAAGCCAAAACTATGCGCGCCATCTACAATTGTTTCAATGCCATGTTTTTTTGCCAACGCACATAATTTTTTAACTGGCATTACTTGTCCTACCCAATTTACCATATGGGTGATGTGAAATATTTTTGTTTTAGGTGTAATTGCATTTTCATAAATGCGCACCATCTCATCCTCGTTTTCGCTTGGGAATTTAAAATCCAACTGCTTGTATACAATGCCTTCTCTGGCGGCTCTTTGTTTCCATGCGTTGATCATATTTGGATAATCAAATTTACTTCCCACTACTTCATCACCTGCTTTTAAGTTTAAACCAAATATGACTGTATTTAAAGCCTCGGTTGCATTTCGGTTGATCGCAATCTCTTCCGGATCACATCCTGCCAATTGTGCAAGCTTATATCTTAAGGGCTCTCTTCCTTGATCTAATATCCGCCACATATAATAGGAAGGGCCTTCATTGCTCATTTTATTAAATCTTTCCACCGCTTCTTGTACAATTCTTGGGCTTGGACATACACCACCATTATTTAAATTAATCAAGGAGGGACTTACGGTGTAACCTTGTTGAATGACACTCCAATAATCCTCGTCCATTGCTATTTGCTTAGGGCTAAGGAATTTTTTTTGCAAATTGATATGTTCAAATTCGGCAGCATGTGCTTGGTTAAATAAACTATTTGCTGAAAAAGCACCTGCCATTAGTCCCAGGTGTTGGATAAAGTTGCGTCTGTTGGCCATATACTTGATTTGTATAGGGAAGTTAAAAAATAATTCGCGTATTAGTGCATACAAATAAAGCTTGTCTCCTAAAGTACAATAGCAATAAAATTCAAATTTGCATAACTAAAACTTGGGTAAGCTATATCCGTTTTGGTAGGCTTTGGTAAAATATTCTTTATTGATAGCAGCATCTGTAAATAATTTCTTGTTATCATCCCAGTTTACCTTTTGACCTGAACGATAAGCGATATTACCCATTTGTGCAATGGTCGCAATATGTGCACCATCTTCAATAGAGCAATGTAAACTTTGTGGTGTATTGTTTCTGATGGCATTGGTAAAATTCAACCAATGTAATTCAACACCCTTGTCCTCACTTTTATGTCTTGCTATCGCCACTTTATTTTTGGATTGTCTTTCCTCAATTACTTCCCAACCGCCTCTGTCTAAAATTAGCGTACCATTATTACCAATAAAAGCAATACCGTGATCGCGACCATAGGATCCATTGTCGATACCCATCGCTGAATCCCATACCAAATTGAATTTATCAAATTCATATAAAGTAGTTAATGTATCAGGTGCTTCTTCCGCTAATTCAGGATAAGCAAATTTACCTCCCAAAGCACTTACGCTTTTTGGATTGCCTGCATTCAT
>JBEATG010000145.1:0-5870 GCA_041162035.1 Bacteroidota bacterium | reverse complement strand
CTTTCAGTGATTACTGCAGCAAAACCTAAAATAGCCAACTACGCTTTCACTACTTTAACACCGCAACTAGGTATGGTGGCGTATCGCGACAATCGATCATTTTGTATTGCAGATTTACCCGGTATTATTGAAGGCGCTGCGGAAGGTAAAGGTTTAGGCCATCGCTTTTTAAGACATATCGAACGAAACGCTGTTTTACTTTTTATTATTCCTTCCGACAGTAATGATCATAAAAAAGAATTTGAAATTCTTAAAAATGAATTGGCAGAATTTAACCCAGAACTTTTACAAAAGGAATTTATCATTGCCATTAGCAAATCGGATTTATTAGACCAAGAATTAACGGATGCAATTGTAAAAGAGCTCCCTAAAGATATCCCACATATATTTATTTCATCTGCTACACAAAAGAATTTAGTAGAATTGAAAGATATACTTTGGAAGGCATTGAACAAGCCTATCTAAATCAAAAGTAATCCCGAATTCAAAATATTACTCCCAAAAAAATAGTCCCGATGTATCGGGACTATTTTTTTTATATAGTTCAAAAAGAAGAATTTAAAAAGCCTCCCGATGCATCGGGAGGCTTTTTAATAAAGTCATTAGAGCATTAATTAGATGCTGCTTTCGTCGCCTTGCTTCTATTATTTTCGTCTAAGATAGATTTACGCATACGAACTGATTTTGGTGTTACTTCAATACACTCATCAGATTGAATGTATTCCATACACTCCTCTAAAGTGAATAATACTTTAGGCGTAATACGAACGCTATCATCAGAACCACTCGCACGGTGGTTGGTTAATTTTTTCATCTCGACCGCGTTGATATTTAAATCACCTGGCTTAATATGCTCTGCCAATACTTGACCTGCATAAATTTCCTCACCTGGTTCAATAAAGAAACGACCTCTGTCTTGTAATTTATCAATAGAGTAAGCGGTGGTTAATCCAGCAAATTTTGCTACCAATACACCATTGCTTCTTCCTGGAATAGGTCCTTTCCAAGGCTTGTATTCATTAAAACGGTGCGCCATAACAGCTTCACCTGCAGTTTGTGTCAACATCTGAGAACGAAGTCCAATTAATCCTCTTGAAGGAATATCAAACTCTAAATGTTGCATGGTTCCTTTTGATTCCATAATCAACATCTCGCCTTTCTTTTGGGTCACTAAGTCAATTACTTTACCACTAAAATCTGCGGGTACATCAACCACTAATATTTCAAACGGCTCATGTTTTTTACCATCTATTTCTTTGACCAATACTTGTGGATTTCCTACTGTTAACTCATATCCTTCACGACGCATCGTTTCCACCAATACACCTAAGTGTAAAATACCGCGACCAAATACCAAGAAACTATCTGCACTATCTGTTTCTTCCACACGCAATGCCAAATTCTTTTCAGTCTCTTTCATTAAACGATCACGGATGTGACGAGAAGTTACAAACTTACCTTCCTTACCAAAGAAAGGTGAGTTATTAATACTAAAGGTCATACTCATCGTAGGCTCGTCAACGCTAATTACTGGTAATGCTTCAGGATTTTCAGGATCAGCAACGGTATCACCAATACTAAAATCTTCTAAACCTACCACAGCACATAAGTCACCAGAAACAACTTCTGTTACCTTACGCTTACCCATTCCTTCAAATACGTATAACTCTTTTACTTTATTTTTCTTGATGCTGCCATCCGCTTTTACCAATACAATATTTTGACCTTCTTTAATGGTGCCTCTTTCCACTTTACCAATAGCAATACGACCTAAGAAAGAAGAATAATCCAATGAAGTGATTTGCATTTGTGTATGTCCTTCCTTAACATCAGGTCCTGGAACATATTTCAAAATACCATCCATTAAAGGAAAGATATCTTCACATTGTGTTAAGCTATCATTGAACCAACCATTTTTACCACTACCATAAAAAGTAGGGAAATTTAATTGGTCTTCGGTTGCATCTAAATTGAAAAACAATTCGAATACTGCATCATGCACTTCGTCAGGACGACAGTTTTCCTTGTCCACTTTATTGATAATAACAATTGGTTTTAAGTTCAATTGCAAAGCTTTTTGTAAAACGAAACGGGTTTGAGGCATTGGACCTTCAAAAGCATCCACTAACAAACAAACACCATCTGCCATTTTTAATACACGCTCCACTTCACCTCCAAAGTCACTGTGACCTGGTGTGTCAATTACGTTAATTTTAACGTCCTTATAAGTTACTGAAGCATTTTTACTTAAAATGGTAATTCCTCTTTCACGTTCTAATTCATTGCTATCCATAATTAAGTCCCCAGTGTCCTGGTTATCTCTGAATACTTTTGTAGCGTGTAATATTTTGTCTACCAAGGTAGTTTTACCGTGGTCAACGTGGGCGATAATAGCGATGTTTCTTATTTCCATGTACTGTTTTGAGGCTGCAAAGGTACATTGTTTAAGACTCCTAAAAAAACAAATGGAGGAAAATGGAGTAATAAGATTTACACCCTTATATATATCTTATATTTATTTAATATATAACCCAATAGCCAGCAAATCAACATCACGGTAAAGGCAAAGCCCATGGAGCCCCAATAAGGTGCTAAATTGGCAAAGGTATTTTGGTAAATCCAGGTATATAATGGGATGCCATTAGGCCCATGTACCAGATATAAAGTAGCAACAAGCAATTCTGAGAAAAGGTAAATCACCAATGGATTTTGTCCAAAAACAGTAAAAAAGCTGGAAAACTGTAATTGTCTTTGTAATTCGACACGATAAATGATGGTGGCAATGATAACCATATCAATACCCACCGTTAACATAACAAAGGAACTGGTCCAAAGCTTTTTATTGATCGGGAATTGGTAATTCCACATAAAGGCTAAAAAGATAAACCCGGCCCCCCACATAAATAATAGGGCCAAGCCCTCATAGGTTTTTCCTTGTTCTTGGATAAACTTCCCTACACGATAGCCAATTAATACATTCACTATGGAAGGGATTGTACTTAACCAGCCCTCTGGATCAAAAGCAAATCCTTCGCCGTGGTATAAATGCGCTTCTCCCATTAACCAAGTATCTAATTTCAACCCTGCATTACCCTGTATACTATAGGGATCACCCATATCTCCAAACTTGAATGAAATATACCAATACAGCAATAATAATACCCCAGACATAATCATCACCACACGCTCATGCATATAATAAGCAATCAAGGAAGCAAAGCCATAACAAAGAGCAATGCGTTGCAAAACACCCATAATACGCGTATTCGCAACACTACCAGTGAAAGGAAACCAATACATTAAATAGCCTATTAAAAATAACAAGGCCGTACGTTTTCCGATTTTTAATAAAACAGTGCTATTATTTAATTTAGCCCAGGTAGGTTCAGTAAAACTTAATGAATTTCCAACGGCAAATAAAAAGGAAGGAAAAACCAAATCAGTGGGCGTAAACCCATGCCAGCTCGCATGTAAAAAAGGAGCAAAAGTGAGCGAAGGATCCCCTAGTGTATTTACAATGATCATTAAACAAATGGTCATTCCTCTAAAAACATCCAAGGATAAAAATCGTTGATTAGGCATAAGTTTCCGTTTGACATTATAAGATACACAAAATTAAACTTGAATCGATTTCAAATTTAATTACCACCAATCATGGCTAAATTAATCAATTTTACGTTTATGCTTGCTTGATACATAAGTGTATACTGCTGGAATTACAAATAAGGTTAGCACTAATGAAAACATTAATCCTCCAACAATAACGGTACCAAGTGGTTTACGACTCGTTGCAGCAGCCCCAATGCTTATTGCAATAGGAAGTGCGCCCAAAGCCGTCGCCAAACTTGTCATTAATATAGGACGGAATCTTTGTGATGCAGCGACAAGCACTGCTTCCTTTAATTCCAAACCAGCCGCTCTTTTTTTATTGGCAAACTCCACAATTAAAATTCCGTTCTTGGTAACCAATCCAATCAACATTATAATTCCAATTTCTGAGAATATATTTAGTGTTTGTCCAAAAAGCCATAAAAATATTAATGCCCCCGCAATTGCCAAAGGCACCGTAATCATGATAATAAAAGGATCCTTGAAACTTTCAAACTGTGCTGCTAGTACTAAATAAATCAAGATTAACGCTAAAATTAATGCATACGCAATATTGGAGGAACTTTCCTTGTAATCTCTTGATGGACCACTTAAGGCTGTTTGGAAAGATTCATCTAATTTTTCTTTTGAAATACGTTCCATTGCTGCAACGCCATCCCCAATCGTTTTTCCTTCCGCTAAGGATGCCGAAATTGTAGCTGAATTAAATCGGTTGTAATGATATAAACTTGGCGGATTACTATTTTCAGTAATGGTTAATACACTTGAAATAGGAATACTCTCACCACGGCTATTGCGTAAATATATTTTATTAATATCTGCTGGTGAATTACGATCGGCTCTTGGCACTTGCGTTATTACTTCATATTGACGATCGTTCATGATAAAATAAGCCGATCTGGCGCCACTGAATGCGGATTGCAATGCTTGAGAAATATCAGCAGTCGTCAAACCCAAATCGCGCGCGCGCATACGATCAATGTTTAAATCAAATTCAGGTTTATTGAATTTTAAATTCACATCCACATTTTGAAAAGTTTTATCTTTTCGAGCAGCATCTAAAAATTCAGGAATAACATTGCGAATTTTTTGAAAATCCAAATTTTGTATAATGAACTGAACGGGTAAAGATCCTCTGGAAGAAATACCTACAGAAATGGTTTGCTCTTCCACCACAAACACCCTAACATCCTTGAATTTTTTAAGCTTTTTATTTAAATCATTTACAATTTCGGTTTGGCTTCTTTTGCGTTCATCTAATGGTACAAATCCAATCCTACCAGAAGCACTACTACTTCCACTTGAACCACCATATCCAGGCACACTACCCCATGTAAATGCATGTTCCGGAACGGAGTCTTGAAACAATCGAATGGTTCTTAATAAATTACCGCGCATATCATCAAAGCTTGTCCCCTCCTGGCCTGTCATCGTAACACGCACCGTACCCTTGTCCTCCATGGGTGCTAACTCAGATTGAATATTGGTTCCAATTAAAACAATAATACCCACACATGCTACAACAATCACCCAAGCCATCCAACGTATTTTTAAAAACTTTGCCAATAAATTTTTATAGCCATTTTCCATGCCTTTAAAAAAAGGTTCAGTCTGCTCATAAAACTTTCCTTGTTTGCCGTCCTTACGATTTAAATACACATTCAACACAGGGGTAATAGTCAAGGAAACAAATGCGGAAACCAAAACCGCACCGGCTACTACAACGCCAAACTCTTTAAATAAGGAGCCAATAAAACCTTGTAAAAATATCACCGGCATAAACACCACTGCCAGTGTAATGGAAGTTGAAATTACAGCGAAGAAAATTTCCTTACTGCCTTCTCTGGCAGCATCTTTTAAACTTAATCCTTCCTCTAATTTTCTAAATATATTTTCGGTGACCACAATACCATCATCCACCACCAAGCCTGTTGCTAATACAATGGCTAATAAGGTAAGTACATTGATAGAGAAGCCCGCAAGGTACATAATGAAAAAAGTAGCTATTAAGGAAATCGGGATATCCACAAGGGGTCTAATCGCAATCAACCAATTTCTAAAAAAGAAAAATATAACAAGTACCACTAATGCAAATGAAATAAAAATAGTTTCCTTTACTTCCTCTAAAGCCCTGCGTATATTTTTAGTATTATCAATAGGAACATCAAATTCAATATCCGTTTTATTTGATTTCTTAATTTCTTCCAGACGCTTATAAAATTCATCGGCAATTTTAATGTAGTTAGCGCCAGGTTGTGGTG
>JBEATG010000137.1:0-6268 GCA_041162035.1 Bacteroidota bacterium | reverse complement strand
TTGATTTTGTTGTTTTGTTGACGGCTCGCTTCCTCACCTTTTAAGATGGATACATACTCACTTGCTTTGGCAATTTGAAAAATTACCACAAAGATGAGAACGATAATTGCTACAGATAAATATAAAGTCATAGTCGTATTAATATTTTCTTAATCGATAATTTATTAAACTTGGTGAAGGATGCTTTCCTTCAAAAATGGATGGTACTTTGCAATCAACGGCTTGCTTGCCAATGAACGCGCTACCATCAAAATCATTACCCCTACAAAAAATGCTAGGATACCAAAATCCAACCAACCTAAACTAACATGCTCCTTCATTAAGCTACCCATCACCATTTGATAAAAATCAATCCAGTGACCAAATAATATAAGTACTGCCATGAAAGCAACTAATGTAAAGTTTCTTTTCGCAGAGCGTTTCATTAATATCAATAAAGGACAAAGGAAATTGATAAATAAGTTTAAGAAAAAGATAGGCTTATAAGCACCTTGCACTCTATTTTTAAAGTAGATGGTTTCCTCAGGGATATTCGCATACCAAATAAGCATGTATTGTGAAAACCATAAATAAGTCCAGAAGATAGAAAATGCAAACATGAATTTACCCACGTCATGCAAATGCTCGCTGGTAGATAATTCCATGTACCCTTTATTTTTCATGTAGATTAACCAAAGTGCAATCAAGGCCATACCTGCCACAAATGAACTTGCAAAAGTATACCAGCTATACATCGTTGAATACCAATGTGCGTCAATACTCATTAACCATAACCAAGGAACAGTACTTGCTACTGTTAATCCAAACCAAACTAGAAAGAAACCAGAACGCACCATGCTACGCACATTATATTTATGTGCAGTGGCAGCATCCATCGGAGCCACATCTGCTTCCAAACTAATTTGACGCATTCTATATCCAAAATAACTCCAAAGTACAATAGTTAATGTAGTCCAAATCACAAAGAAAGTAGGATTTAAGAAACCTGCTTTACCTTTTAAGATAGGATCCTTCGCTACTGCCTCAGCATCCAACCAATGGTAAATATGATGATTGTGAGAAAGCACTACATATAATAATACCATTAAAGTGATACCACCAAAGATGGGTACTAAAGTAGAGATAGCTTCCGCAATTCTGCGAAATGATTGCATCCAAGCAGCCATCGCCATTGTGCTGAAACACAAAAAGAACATAGCAGCATTCGTTACTAAAGTCCAAAAAATAGTATTGTACATTAAGGTTCCCCAAAAATGCACTTGCTCATGTTCGTCTGAACTAAATCCTTTGGTAAACATGCCATATAATAATGCAGCACCACCTATGCCTATTAAAGCATAAGACCATGTTTTAAGTGTACCAGGAATTTCAAATTGCTCTTTAATAGATGCCATCTTACTTCGTTTGTTTATTCTTAATATATTTAATAATCATCCAGCGTTGATGTCTGCTTAATTGTGATGCATAGGAGCCCATCAAGTTTTTTCCGTACGCAACAGAATAAAACATTTGACCAGCAGGCATGTTTTCATATTTCGCATCTCCTACTAGCGTAGCTGGCTTTGCAGCATATGGACCGTTACCATCTTTGTACAAAGGACCGTTACCGTCTAATTTTGTTCCATGACAAATACCACAATTAATTAAATATAAACGCTCTGCTTCAGCAGCCTCTTTTGCACTTAAAGAATCAATCGGATTAGGAACCATTTTAGAAGCAACATAGTTTATTGAATCCCCTGGTTTATCCATCGCATATGGGAAAGGCATTTCCTTACCACGTGCAACAGTACCTGCAACAGGACGGTTATCATAATTAATTCCTTTGCTTGCTAAGTTGCTATGATCCGCGTAGGTTTCATAGGCACGGCTATAGGCCATATCTGGCATATAAATTTTACCTGGAGTACGCTTAATATCGTTACAGCTAGTTAATCCAACTACTGCGACTAAAGATAATATTGTAAAAAATTTATTCATTCGAGTTCTTTTATAATGTTCTTGTTTTTGGGCGCTTCGTGAAAGAGCAATGTTTATGCAAGTTGTTTTTCGTTGTATAAATTATCCTCTTTATCATAAGTACCAAACCACCATCCTTCTTCAGCAATTTGTACATCGGTTTCAATAGCACCATTGGAACTTAACAAAGCTTTTAAGTCGTCGGTATTTGTTTTATCGGTACACTCAATCACCATTACAAATAAATCATCCGTAGCACGCTTATGAAAATGATGTTTTTTAACACCAGGCGCTAATTGACATAAATAACAAAAAGTCATCACCATACCCACCGCTGCAAATAATACCGTTAACTCAAATATGATTGGTACCCAAGCTGGTAAAGCAAAATGTGGTTTACCGCCAATATTCAAAGGCCAATCTTTTGTGAAAATCCAACTGATTGCGCTAATTGCAGTAGCGGTACCTGTAATACCATAAATAAAACCTGCGGTGTGTAAGCTGGTTTCGCGCATACCCAAGGCGTGGTCTAAACCATGCACAGCAAACGGCGTATACACATCTTTAATTTTATAGCCAGCAGCACGCACTTGCTTTACTGCAGGAAATAAAACCTTTTCTTCATCAAAACAACCAACTACAAATTTCTTTTGTGCCATAATCTTTTTCTTAATCGATATTTAATTAATGTGCATGCGTATTATCGTGAATAAATTTATCCAACGGTTGCGCTTCCAATTTTTCAAATTCAGGTTTGTATGATTCACCACTTCTCTTTAACACATATTTAATTTCAGCAACCGCGATGACTGGGAAATATTTAGCGAATAAGAAGAAGCAAGTAAAGAATAATCCAAATGTTCCTAAGTAAAAACCAATTTCCCAAATACTCGGACTATAATATACTGACCAGCTGGATGGTAAGTAATCACGATACAATGAAGTAACAATAATTACAAAACGCTCAAACCACATACCAATGTTAACGATGATACTCATGAAGAAAGTAACAAACACGTTTCTTCTCATTTTTCTTGACCAGAAAATTTGTGGAGATAATACGTTACAAGCCATCATACCCCAATAGCTCCAACCATAAGGGCTAAATAAATAAGCACGGCTATACCAGAAAGTGTATCCCTCATATTTATTTTGAGAGTACCAGCCCATAAATAATTCAGTTAAGTAAGCGATACCTACAATGGATCCTGTAAGTACAATTACTTTATTCATTAAGTCGATGTGACCAATAGTAATGTAATCCGTTAATCCAAAAACTTTACGTACAACAATCAATAAAGATTGTACCATGGCGAAGCCAGAGAAAATCGCACCTGCCACAAAGTATGGAGGGAAGATAGTCGTATGCCAACCTGGAATTACTGAAGTAGCAAAGTCAAAAGATACAATCGTGTGAACCGATAATACCAGTGGTGTAGATAAACCAGCCAATACTAAAGATAAACTTTCATGTCTTTGCCAATGCTTGGTTGAACCTGTCCAACCAAATGCAGCAATACCATATAATTTTTTTCTCAATTTTGTAAACGCACGATCACGCACCGTAGCTAAATCGGGTAACAAACCAGAATACCAGAATAATAAAGAAACCGTAAAATAAGTTGAGATTGCAAATACGTCCCATAATAATGGTGAATTAAAATTCACCCATAAAGGACCACGAGAGTTAGGATAAGGCAAAATGAAAAACGCTAACCAAACACGACCCATGTGGAAGATAGGAAATTGACCTGCGCACATGACTGCGAAAATGGTCATCGCCTCAGCAGCACGATTCACCCCAGTTCTCCAACCTTGACGGAATAATAATAATACAGCTGAAATCAAAGTACCCGCGTGACCAATACCCACCCACCAAACGAAGTTGGTAATATCCCAACCCCATCCAATTGTTTTGTTCAAGTTCCACTGACCAATACCATAAGTTACCTCACGATATAAGCTATACACCCCAAATAATAAAAGTGTTACAGCAATAAAAAAGCCAATGTACCATAAACGAGATGGTTTCACTTCGATAGGGCGCAAAATATCCTCAGTAACTTGGTGAAAATTTTTCTCACCATATACCAATGGTTCGCGCAACTGTGATTCGTATTTAATATGCATCTTTAACTATTTCTAATTTTTTAAACTCTGTTTTGTTATTAATGAGCCGCTTCGGTTTTATGTGCTGCTTTAGTATCATGCGCTGCTTCAGTTTTGTGTTCCGATTTAGCTTCATGACCCGCTGCTGCATGCTCCTCATCAATGTTTCTTACTTTAGCTAAGTAAGTAACGTTAGGTAATACGTGTAATTGCTCTAACACATAAAACTGACGATTCGGATTATCAACGCGTACTTTTGAAATTGCACTGTGTTTATCATTTGCATTACCAAAGTTGATTGCGTTGGTAGGACATGATTGTTGACAAGCCACTTTCACATCAGCATCCACCATTGGACGAGAATCTTTTTTCGCATCTAATTTAGCTGCTTGTAAACGTTGTACGCAGAAAGAACATTTTTCAATCACACCACGAGAACGAACAGTGACATCTGGATTTAATACCATTCTAGATAAATCATCATTCATATCTAACACAACATCATTCACTTCGCCTTTTTGATTATCAGGGAAGCTATCTGCACCTGTATAATCAGCCCAGTTAAAACGACGCACTTTGAAAGGACAGTTGTTCGCGCAATAACGAGTACCAATACAACGGTTATAAGTCATTTGGTTTAATCCTTCAGAGCTATGGTTGGTTGCAGCCACTGGACAAACGTTTTCACAAGGAGCGTTGTCGCAATGTTGACACATTAAAGGTTGGAAAACCACTTTTGGATTTTCCATATCACCACTATAATATTTATCAATACGTAACCAATGCATTTCATGACCACGTAATACTTCCGGCTTACCAACAACAGATACGTTGTTTTCTGCATTACATGCAACTACGCAAGCACCGCAACCATTACAACTATTTAAATCTACGCTCATGCCCCACTTAATTCCTGGACGATCGTACACAGGATAAATGGTTGCTTCTTTTTCATATTTTTCAATCGCTTCAAATTGCTTCATCTTATCACCACCTTCCGTGATCAATCTAAATTCATGATCACGCTCTTCTCTGATTTCTGTTGGATGTTTAATATAAGAAGCTAAAGAAATTTCTTTCATTACTTCCGTACGCGTTCCTTGTTCAGTATCGTAACGGAAATGTGTTTGTGTTAAAGCAACCGGATAAGTTTCACCTGTTGGCGTTAAAGTAACATTGCTGCAATTAAAATGAACATTGCCATTTTCGATGCAAGCCAAAGGATACGCATTTTTACCAGTACCAATCACTGATTTTCCTAAAGCATCTGCACGACCGTAACCCACCGCAATACCCACAGTTTGTGGATGTGTGCCTGGAACAATTAATACAGGAAGTTCAATTGATTTTCCATCAACCGTTAATTTAACCACTTGCTTCGGAGGCTTAACCTCATAAGCATCTGCTTGCCCTGGATTGTTTAAATCAATATTCAATAAAGATTTTGCCATCGCAGGCGATACTATAATATAGTTGTCCCAAGTAGCACGCGTCACTGGATCAGGTAATTCCTGTAACCAAGGGTTAGCAGCACCTTGACCAGCACCGATACCCACTTTTTGGTATAAGGCTAATTCAATTTTTGTAGAAGGCTTCGTTGCACTTACTGCAGCTAAAGCAGAACTTACTGCGGTTGCATTTAAAGTAGCACCTGCAAAATTTTCAGCAGCAGGATTTGAAACACCCGCTTGTAAAATTTTATTCCAAGCAGCTTCGCCACCTAATTTAGCAGACCACTCATTTTTTAAATAAGTAGTGTAATCACTTGCATCACCAGACCATTTTAATAATGAATCTTCAAATGCACGTGTTTTAAATAAAGGAGAAATTGTTGGTTGTAAGAAACTAATATATCCTGTAGCTGGTTCAGCATCACCCCAACTTTCTAAAAAGTGTGGTGCAGGAATTACGTATTTACAAAGTGCAGTTGTTTCATCTAATTTAGCATTGAAGGAAATAGTAGTTTTCACTTTTGCTAAACCTGATTTTACTTTTTCAGCATTCGGCCAAGTGTACACAGGGTTTGCGCCGTAAAATAAAATACTATTTACTTTACCTGCGTTCATGTCATCCACCAATGTTGCAAAATCGCTATCAACACCTTGACGGTAGTTAACAGTGGTGCCAAAATTAATGGTCGTGCCATTCGCGCCCACTGCCGCATTAATTGCGTTCACTAAAATTTGCACATTCACATCAT
>JBEATG010000136.1:0-6128 GCA_041162035.1 Bacteroidota bacterium | reverse complement strand
CATTAATACTGCAAAACAAAATGGTCGCCGCGTATGTTCCATTGGAACCACCGCCATGCGTGCAATGGAAAGCAGCGTTACTGCGCAACGTTTATTAAAACCTGCAGAAGGATGGACGAATCATTTCATTCACCCTCCTTATAATTTTAATATTGCGGATAGCTTGGTAACCAACTTTCATTTACCAAAAACGAGTTTGTTAATTATGTCTTGTGCTTTTGCAGGATATGAATTAGCCATGGAAGCTTATAAAAAAGCAATTAAAGATAAATACCGCTTCTTCTCCTACGGCGATGCGTTATTGTTTATCTAAAATTTAATGAAATATAAATTTTAATAAACAATACATTTATGATTTTTCTACTGTTTATTTAAGTCTTTTATATTTTACTACTTATAATCTTAAAAGAGCCAAATGCAATATTTGGCTCTTTTATTTGACCTAAAATGAACCTTAATTAATTCAGTTTTAGCATTTGTTAGTACTGATTTTCGGGACTCCTTTTTATTTTTCCGTATAACATAAATCACTTTTCCTTATTTCAAAAATGAGCAATTTATAGAGTTGCTACTTTTGCGCTCCTAAAAGTATGAACCTAAAAATAACCATTTCCATAGCCTTAGTCTGTATGCTGGCACAAGAACTATGTGCACAAGTTAAAACTAAGGACAGCTTGGAATGGAAAAAATTACCTGACATAACCGTAGTGGGTAGAAACAGCAAAAGTGATTACCAACAACTGCCAGAAATTGTTGGCACTACCATTTATGCTGGGAAAAAGAATACTTTAATTGTTCTTGAAAATGTGCAGGGTAATATTGCCAACAATACCATGCGTCAAGTATTAGCAAAAGTACCTGGGATCCATATTTGGGAAAGTGATCCTAGTGGTATTCAAATTGGTATTGCTGCAAGGGGTTTAAGCCCTAATCGTAGTTGGGAATTTAATGTTAGACAAAATGGCTATGATATCGCAGCCGATCCATTTGGTTATCCCGAAGCTTATTACAATCCACAACTGCAAGCTGTTCAAAGAATTGAAATTGTCAGAGGCCAAGGTGCACTTCAATATGGACCACAATTCGGTGGTATGGTAAACTACATATTAAAGGATGGTAATGAAATCAATAAACCAATCGAGTTTGAAACGCAACAAACTATTGGAAGTAACGGCTTACTAAATAGTTATAATGCATTAGGTGGCAAGCGTGGAAAACTACACTATTATTCATTTTTTGACCAACGAAACGGGGAAGGATGGCGAAATAACAGTCAATTTTATACCAAATCTGGTTTCGGATCTATTACCTATAATTTTACAAATAAATTTTCACTCAGGTTTGAATTAATGTATTCCCATATTAGAAGCCAACAAGCTGGAGGTTTAACAGATGTGCAAATAAAACAAGATGCAAAACAAAGCCTCCGAAACAGAAACTGGTTTGATATTACTTGGATGACACCCGCAATCATATTGCAATACGATATCAATGAACATAGTCGTTGGAATACAAAAATTTATGGAACCATTGGTGATCGGAATAGTGTAGGATTTTTACAATCAATCAATATAAAAGATAGCATCAATACTGCTACAAACCAATTTAATAATAGGGTCGTAAATTTAGATAAATACCGAAACTACGGTATTGAAAGTAGAATTATAAGTGATTATGCAATTGGGAAATTTAAAAACACAATTGCTGGAGGTATCAGATTGTATAAAGGAAATACGGATCGATTAGCCGATGGTATTGGTAGCACAGGAAGCAATTATGATATCACTATAAAAGGGTCCTACCCTAAGGATGTAAGTTTTGTTTCATCTAATGCTGCTGTATTTTTAGAAAACATTTTTAAATTTTCTGATAAGTTATATCTAATTCCGGGTATAAGATACGAATGGCTGGAAGGTTCAGCTGCAGGAAGAAATGGCCTAAGCACAAATGGTATAGCTATTAATTTACAAAATATCACCAGAAGTAGAAATTTCATACTCGCTGGCGTTGGATCAGAATACCATATATCAAAAAGTACAGAATTTTATACAAATTTATCACAAGCCTACAGGCCTATTCAATTTGCAAATTTACAAGCACCTCCAACGACAGATGTGGTTGACCCTGATTTAAAAGATTCCAAAGGTTATAATTTTGATATTGGCTATAGAGGTAAAGTAAAAAATTATATTCAATTTGATATTAGTGGATTTTATTTAAAATATAATAATCGTGTTGGTACTATCACAACTTCAGGCACAAACTACAGACTCATCACCAATGTAGGCGCTAGTATTAGTCAGGGTATAGAATCTTATATTGAATTTAATCCAGTAAGGGCATTTTCAAATAGTCAAACCACTGATGTTATCTTATTTAGCTCCTATTCATATACGAATGCCACCTATAGCAGCGACCATAAGGACGCAAATACCAAAGGTAAAAAAGTTGAAAATGCCCCTACTGATATTTTCAGAGGAGGTATCAGCTATGGATACAAAAATTTTCTAATCACGGCACAATTAAGTTTTGTTGGTGCCTCCTTTAGTGATGCAAATAATACGGTTGCTGCAAGTGCAAATGGCAACACTGGACGCATCCCCTCCTATTCAATAACAGACTTAACAGGTAGTTATAAATTTTCCAAAATGTTACAGCTAAAAGCAGGTATCAATAACTTAATGGATGTAAGATATTTTACCAGACGCGCTGGTGGCTACCCAGGACCAGGCGCACTTCCTGCTGATGGACGCAGTTTATTTGTTTCAATTGGAGCAAAACTCTAAAAATAAAACGCTAAAAAATCATTACAAATTAAACAGTCCCTTATTCACCAACTGTAATGTTTTGGTTTTGTATTCACTTGGTATCAATAAAGAAATATTATGATGGCTTCCACCATAACTTACCATAGTTACCGGAATTTCATTAATTGCATCAAATAATTTTGTTAGTACTGCATCTGTTTTAGCAATTTCATTTCCAACAATCGAAATGATGGTTTGATTTTTCTCCACTTCGATCGAAGCGATATTGCTTAGCTCTGCAATAATTTCATCTAAATGCAAATCGCTATCAATAGTCACAGATACTGCCACCTCTGAAGTGGTGACCATATCAATCGGTGTTTTGTATTTTTCAAATACTTCAAATATTTTTCTTAAAAATCCATAAGCAAGTAACATTCTACTGCTCTTAATTTTGATAGCGATAATGCCATCCTTAGCAGCCACCGCTTTTACACCTGTACTCCCTGCTTCTTTTTTTATCACAGTACCTACAGCAGATGGTTGCATGGTATTTAACAATTTCACTGGGATGTTTCCTTGTTGTGCAGGCCAAATACAAGTGGGGTGTAATATTTTAGCGCCGAAATAAGCCAACTCCGCAGCTTCATCAAAACTCAATTGCTCAATAGCAACCGTTTTATCCACTACGCGAGGGTCATTATTATGCATACCATCAATATCCGTCCAAATTTCACATACACTTGCTTGCACTGCTGCAGCAATTAATGATGCGGTGTAATCACTTCCTCCTCTCTTTAAATTATCAACTTCACCTTTTGCATTGCGACAAATATATCCTTGGGTAATAAATAATTTTTTAGTTGGATATTGGGCCAATACAACTTTTATTTTTTGCGCTATCAAAGTTAAATCCGGCTCATCATTGATGTCCAAACACATAAAATCCAAAGCAGGAATTAAAGCGTGTTCAATTTTTTCTTGCTCCAAATACAATGCAAAAAGTTTGGTACTCATTAATTCCCCCTGTGCTAAAATATCTTTATTCAAAGCATCACTTAAGGAAATACGTTGTGTAATTCTTAAAAATTCAAAATGTTCTTTTATAACAGCTTCTGCTTTTGATTTAAGCGACGCCTCTTTTATTAAATCATTAATAAATAATGCATAATGTTTTTCAAGTGCATTAATTTTTTCAGTGGACCCCACTTTATCTTGTGCTGCCAAACTATTACTTATTTCAACCAATGCATTTGTGGTACCACTCAATGCACTTAATACCACGATAGTAGGCTCACCATCACGCGTGATTAATTGCGATACTTGGTGCATCCTTTCTGGCTTCCCAACACTTGTTCCTCCAAATTTCATTATCCTCATTAGAAAAAATTTTATGTAACCAATTTTTGTAGCGTCAAAGGTAATTATGTGCAGTGAATTATAATTGAATTAACGAAACTTATTTAATCAATTTATAAAAATCAAGCTTATTACCAAACATATGTTAGCCTTTAATAAAAAAAGGTATACCGTAAAGTATACCTTTTAAATATTGCTTAATGCTTTATGAATTAAAATGGTAAATCATCCATTGCAGTTGTATCTGATCCACCACCTGCATTTTGATATCCGCCATTGCCTGCATCGCCGCCAGAAGCATCTGATCCTCCACCTGTATTTGAACCAGCTGGTTTCGCACCTAATAATTGAACAGATGAAATTCGAAGTGTTAATGAAGCGCCATTGCGTCCATCAGTGGTCGTATAGGATCTTACATCAGGCGTTCCTTCTACATACACTTGTGTACCCTTTTTTAAATAAGGTGCTACAGCTGTGCGATCTGTCCAATAGGAACAATCCACCCATGTAGTACGATCTTTTTGATTCCCTTGTGCATCTTTAAATCGCTCAGTATGAGCAACATTAAAGTTAATTACTGTTTTGCCGTTTACATTGTTAACTAAGGCGTCTTTGCCTAAATTTCCAATTACTTGTAGTTTAATCATTTTCTTATATTTTGTCGTTTTATGGGAATGAAGATAGGGTTTTTCGGTTGTCGACATTAAAAATTAAGCCCCCTTTTACCCCCAATGTGATAAAGTAGCTCAGGATCAATTACTTTTGTGGTAAGCCAACATTTAACTGGCCAAATACCATGAGTAAAAAAGGAAAGGTTTTAGTCGCCATGAGCGGCGGGATTGATAGCACGGTTGCCGCGCTTCTATTACACAACGAAGGTTATGAGGTTATTGGAATAACCATGAAAACCTGGGATTACTCCACTAGCAACACCAATGGAAAGGAAACAGGCTGTTGCAATATCGACTCCTTTAATGATGCCCGATTGGCAGCTGTTAACAATGGCTTCCCCCACTATATATTAGATATTAGAGATGAGTTTGGCGATTTTGTTATTGAAAATTTTGTGGAAGAATATTTGGCAGGTCGCACCCCCAATCCTTGTGTGATGTGCAACACCCATATTAAATGGCGTGCATTATTAAAGCGTGCTGATGCATTGGGTTGTGAATTTATTGCGACAGGACATTATGCAAAAGTGAGACAACACACCAATGGCCGTTATGTAATTTCAAAAGGTTTGGATGAAACCAAGGATCAAAGCTATGTATTGTGGGGCGTGGATCAGGATTTACTGAAGCGCACTATTTTACCATTGGGTGGCATGCATAAAAAAGATATCAAACAAATGGCGATTGATATGGGCTATCCTGAATTGGCTAAAAAAAGTGAGAGCTATGAAATTTGTTTTGTTCCAGATAATGATTACAGAGGTTTTTTAAAAAGACGTGTGGATGGTTTGGAAGAAAGAGTCAACGGCGGATGGTTCTTGGATACCAAGGGAAAAAGATTAGGCAAACATAAAGGCTATCCATTTTATACGATTGGACAAAGAAAAGGATTGGAATTAGCCATGGGTCATCCTGTGTATGTGACCGATATTGATCCAGTGAACAATGTAGTTGTGATTGGTGAAGAAACTGACTTAGATAAAAATGATATGATGGTCGCTAAATTAAATTGGATTAAATATGATCATCTATCTGAATCCATGGATGTGATGGCAAAAATTAGATACCACGATGCGGGTGCATTATGTACCTTATCCAATACCGACAATGGTGTTCAAGCAAGATTTTACGAAAATGTAAAAAGTATTGCACCAGGACAAAGCGCGGTATTTTACGAAGGAGATGATGTAGTTGCAGGCGGTATTATTCAAAGCGGCGTATTAAACGCAATTCGCTAATCAATTAATCTGCGATTTTTTCAAGTAATGCGCCAAACAAAGTATCGGCTTGCTTGTCGTATCCTTTAAAGTATTGTTGTTTCACCACTTTAAATTTACCAGTAGCTAATAAC
>JBEATG010000104.1:0-3454 GCA_041162035.1 Bacteroidota bacterium | reverse complement strand
CTTATTATACTTGGTGATTTTACCACCATAAATAATATTTGGATCCAAAGGATCTGCTGCAACGTATCCATATTCTTCAACGCCAACCGGATGCCATTCCCTAAAACTAATATTACCATCATTGGAACGTGATGCAATTCCAACGGAGCCACTTTCTTGTTGTCCTCCATATACATTATAAGGGAATGCATTATCTGTGCTTACATGATAAAACTGAGCAGTAGGTTGATTATACCAACTAGAGTAAGTTTCACCACCATTCACCGTAATGGTTCCGCCTTGATCTAATCCAATGGCAATTATATTTGTATTGTTGGGGTTAATCCAAATTCTATGATAATCATCGCCTCCTGGCGCACCTTTAATTCCTTTCCAATTTTTTCCACCATCCACTGATTTCCACATCACTACATTCGCCGAATAAACAATGTTTTCATTTTTCGGGTCTGCTTTTACTTCTGCAAAATCTGCTCCTCTTCCCCATAATCTGCCATCTGATGTCAATAAGTACCATGATTCTCCCCCATCATCACTACGATATATACCACCATTTTTTTCAGCATCTACTGTTGCATACATCCTTTTTGAATTACTGGGTGCAATGGTAAAACCAATACGACCTAGCCCATCCTGTGTTGTTGTAGGCAACCCCTTGATTATTTTTTTCCAAGTATTACCGCCATCCATGGATTTATATAAACCACTTGCAACGCCATTCCATGCACCATTTTCCCAAGGTCCTTGTCGCGCCGACCAAATGGTAGCAAAAACGATGTTCGTATTATTTGGATCAATACCCACTTGCACGGCACCCGTGTTTTCATCAATGTATAAAACTTGTTGTAAGGTTTTTCCGCCATCCAAACTGCGGTATACACCACGCTCTTTATTAGGTCCATAAGGATGTCCTAATGCTGCAACAAAAATCCTGTTTTCATTATAGGGATCAATACTAATGCCCCCAATTTGTTGGGCATCCTGCAATCCCATATTTTTCCAAGTAGCACCAGCATCCGTTGATTTATATAAACCATTACCAATGGATAAATCAGGACGCTGAATTCCTTCACCACTTCCTACATAAACCACATTTGGGTTGGAAGCTGCAACAGCTACATCACCTACTGAACTGGTATTTTCACTATCAAAGATGGGTTTCCAAGTATGCCCATAGTCGTTGGTTTTCCATACACCCCCATTATTCACACCAATATAAAATACATTGGGTTGGGTAGCCACACCCGAAACACCGACAGTACGACCAGCACGGTGTGGTCCAATATTTCGATATTTTAATCCTTGCAATAAAGAAGGATCTATGACCTGCGCATTGATGGTTGCCGCAGTAAAAAAAGTAGCTAATATAAGGCCGGTACTTTTTATTATTGTAAAAAAATTAATTTTTGTACGCATGTCATTTATTTTAAAATATAGATAATTATTTTTTTATTTCACTCTTGTCCATTTCCCAATCATCCGTTCTGAAAAGATTAATGGGCAATCCTTCCTTGCTAAACAAATTTGGTATTGCCGTATTGTTAAATGCAAATCGAACGGCTACTGGTGATTTTATATTTTTATTGAATACCACTACTTCATTGTTTTCAATTTTTGCTTGTGCTGGATAAAATATTTTATCGGCTCCGGCAATTTCAAAACAAGTAATTTCATTTCCATTTGCTACAATACCATTGTTCGTATTTGTAAATTGAATTTTGATTTTATCTTTTTCAATCTTATGGGAAGCGTATAGGGGACTTTCGCAAACAATTTGGTTGTAACCATATGTTTTATTAAGTGCTAAATTAGAAAGGCGCGCAGCAACTTCTTTTTTAAGTATAGGATGAATATTAGTGGTATCAGGAATTAAATCGGAAATAACAACCATACCTGTATTCGGATATGCTGCAGCTTTGCTTTGCGCTTCCCTTAGTAATGCGCCAATATTTTTAAAGCCATAAGTATAGGGCGCAATTTGCACAAAATAGAATGGGAAGGCTTTATTCCACTGTTGGCGCCATGCCTCAATCATGCCTGTGAATAATTTTTCATAAGCATAATAAGTTTGTGTGTTACTTTCCCCTTGATACCAAATGGCACCTGCAATGGTATAATTTGTAATAGGATAAATCATTGCATTGTAGGCAAGTGCTGTTTTATGAGGCCACCAGTCCGCCGGCTTTAAAGCATCGGCCCCTTTTTTTATAATTTCATCATTATTGATGACATAATCAGGTGTCCATGTTTCAGCAGGTGTGCCACCCCAATTTGAATTAATCAAACCAATTGGGCAATTTAATTTTTCAAATAAATTTTTTCCGTAAAAATAACCAATTGCACTAAAGTGAATCATTTCTTCGGGCGTGCAAACCATCCATTTTCCATCCACATTATCTTGTGGAAAAGCGGAAGTTGATTTAGCTACGTAAAAAAAACGAATTTTATTATTGGTAGCATTGGGCGCTTCCACTTTGCTTTGAGGTAAATTTTGATCGCCAGACCATTCCATATTACTTTGACCACCGCAAAGCCAAACTTCTCCAATTAATACATCTTCTAATTTAATCGTATTATTTCCTTGTATGGTGATTGAATAGGATCCGCCTGCTTCAGGCGTTTTTATGGAAGTGATCCATTTTGCATCTCTGCCTGCAACCACTTTATAGGTAGCCGTATCCCAACTCACTTTTATGGTGATGTTTTCAGTAGGGGCTGACCAACCCCATAACTTAACAGTTGATTTTTGTTGTAATACCATATGCGATCCAATGATATTAGGTAATCGCACATTTGCTTTGCTTGCAATAGTTGCAAAACAAAAAAGGGAAATGATTAAGAATTGCTTTTTCATTATTTATATTTTTTATTTATTCCACCAATAGGTAAATTTTAATACCACTGCTCTATTTTTCACAAATACAGGCCCTATGTAATAGTTATCAGTGTACACAATGAACAAATCAGAAACTGGCTTGTATCTCCACTGAAATCGTGTATTGAAGTTAATGTTTTTTGTTTGTTCGTTGTATTGAAAAAAGGTAGTTAAAAACAGTTTATTACTAAATGTGACATCAAGTTTTGGCCCTAGTAATAAAAAGTTATTGTTCCCCCATGGGCTGGGCAATTTTATTCGATTATAAGTGCTTGAAAAATCAATATTTACATAGGGTTGAATACGATAACCTATATTTCCTGAGATACTTAATAAATTTCCATTGGCATAATATCCGCCAACCCTTGTGGATAGACTATAAGTAAATGTATGTTGTGGTGGAGATATCCAATCAAATCCAATATTTGTCCATTCATGCCTTGTTCCTTTTTCTAATGGAGTTTTTCCAATGCGGGTTGGATCAAAAGGGGCTAGTAGTTCTACAAATGTATTTTGCGCGACCGCAGATAGCGTGCTTTTGTCTCTGTAAGTAATTAAGTACATTAAAGTGTTACTATAATC
>JBEATG010000092.1:0-2529 GCA_041162035.1 Bacteroidota bacterium | reverse complement strand
CTTCAGATAAATCATATTTCTCTTCAATGTCAGCGAATGTTTTACCCAACAATCCCTTCGTGCCATATTGCATAGGACCTACTCCCTCAATTCTTGATATTATGGGATATTCCAAGGACATATCTGCATCTGCATTTTTAATCACTTGAATCAATTCTATTAAAAATGTCCAAGACTTTACAAAATCATACAAAAAAATGAAATGTTGATTGGTGTCAATAATTTCTGAACCAATGGTCGTTTCCTCCATTAATAAAGGCGGTGCTATATATTCTTTTTCATACACCGCTTTACTAATTTCACGACCTCTTTTCCAAATATCATTACTTCTAAAAAAAGTAGCATCGTGTTTTTGATCAAACTCAAAAGCTTTTAAAATGATATCATTTAATTCAGTAAAATTTTGGGTATGTTTCACCACCACATCTCGATATATCGCATCATCCTCTTCCCAATAAATCCTAAATTTCAAAAATGCCATATCGCGTTTTTTAGAACTGCTAAAATACTATTTATTAGCTTGATTTAAATGATTTTAGACAACTAAATCATTTAATTATTTACTTGGTTTTAAACCAATTTTTGCGGCTTGTTCAAGCATGAAAGCATAAGCTGCTTCATACTCATTTGAAATAAGGCCATCCAAAATGGCTTCCCTTATGGCATCTTTAATCACCCCCACTTCACGGGAAGGCGCAATATTGAATAATTCCATAATTAATTCTCCAGAAATGGGTGGCTGCCAATTACGCACTTTATCTTTTTCCTCCACTGCAACCAATCTTTGTTTTACAAATTCAAACCCTTGTAAATAGCGCCTCACTTTTACTTGGTTCTTACTCGTAATATCAGCCGAACATAAAACCATCAAATTGTCAATATCATCTCCTGCATCAAATAACAATCGTCGAATGGCACTATCCGTTACATTGTCTTTTGTTAATGATATGGGGCGTAAATGTAAAGCCACTAATTTTTGAACCATTTTCATGTGCTCATTTAAGGGCAATTTTAGTTGCGTAAAAATTTTGGGTACCATGCGCGCACCCACTACTTCATGGCCATGAAAAGTCCAACCAAATCCTTTCTCGAATTTTTTAGTTCTTGGTTTTGCAATGTCATGCAAAACAGCTGCCCATCTTAACCAAATGTCATTCGAATTCGCCGCTACATTATCCAACACTTGTAGGGTATGTGAAAAATTGTCTTTATGCCCAATCCCATCCAATGTTTCAGCCCCTTCCAATTGTAAAAATTGCGGAAAAATATAAGCCAATAACCCAGCTTCTTTTAATAAGTACCAACCCTTGGATGGCACCGGCGTGTTCATTATTTTTTG
The DNA here is from genome assembly GCA_041162035.1 of Bacteroidota bacterium. GTDB lineage: Bacteria > Bacteroidota > Bacteroidia > Chitinophagales > Chitinophagaceae > Sediminibacterium. The sequence continues at coordinate 1,190 of JBEATG010000092.1, read as the reverse complement.
TAGTTCATCCGTAATTCTTTCTTGCGAAACGATGGTGATACGATCTGCCATTTTTTTGATTGCAGAAAATGTTTCATCAGTAATCGTAAAATTTAATTGCGTAGCAAATCGAATCGCGCGCATCATTCGAAGCGGATCATCATCAAAAGTTTGTTCGGGCGCTAAAGGTGTTTTAATAATTTTTTGTGCAATATGTAACATGCCCTCAAATGGATCTACTAAGTTGCCAAAATTTTCATCACTGATGTCAATAGCTAATGCATTGATTGTAAAATCTCTCCTATTTTGATCATCTTCAATTGTACCCACGGTAACACTTGGCTTACGACTATCCCTGGAATAACTTTCCTTACGTGCTCCTACAAATTCAACTTCCACATCCGAAAATTTAATTTGTGCGGTACCAAAAGTTTTAAAAAGTGCAACAGGCGGCTTTGGATTAAATTGCTTAGCTACCTCATTGGCCAATTGCATGCCATCGCCCAAACAAACAATATCAATATCCTTGGTGGGGCGATCTAAAATTTTATCACGCACAAATCCTCCCACTGCAAATGCTTGCGTATTTAACGTTGCCGCTGCTTTAGCAACCACCTTAAAAAGGGCTATTTCTTTATCTGTAAAATGGATGGCCATGGATGCAAAAGTACTAATGTTGTTCCACTTGTAACAAAGGTGCTATTAATTGGTCCATTTTAATCGTTTTGGCGCAATCAAAGTGTTTTAAGGGACATTGCTTTTTACCATGTATACCACATGGACGGCATGCAAGTGCCTCATTTGTTTGAACAATGAATGACCCATCAGACAAAGGCCCAAAGCCAAAATTGGGTAAGGTAGAACAATAAACTGCTACTACAGGTGCGTTCACCGCAGAAGCAAAATGCATTGGTGCAGAATCGTTCACATAATTGAGTACTGCTTTTTTTTGTAAAGCTGCTGAAGCTAAAAAACTTAATCGGCCTGCTAAATTCACTACCAACTTGCGATTTATTTTTTGTAAAATTTGGTCACACAACAATTTATCACCTGGTCCACCGATTAAATAAATTGGACCCTTAAAGGGGATTTCATTAATCAAGTCCACCCATTTTTCTATTGAAAATTGTTTTGTAAACCAAACTGACGCAGGCGCAATACACAAATAAGGTGTTTGCTGATAACTACTTACTGCTAATTCATCTGAAGCG
>JBEATG010000077.1:0-3418 GCA_041162035.1 Bacteroidota bacterium | reverse complement strand
CATATACATCTGGTAAAAAATTCATTTCTATAACACGCATCCCGCCGCCTTCACATACTTCGCAACGACCACTTTTAACATTGAATGAAAAACGACCTGCTTGGTAGCCCCTAATTTTTGCTTCCGGTACGGAGGCGAACAAAGTTCTTATATCAGTGAAAAAGCCGCAATAAGTTGCAGGATTACTTCGAGGGGTTCGACCAATAGGTGATTGATCAATCTCAATTACTTTATCTATATTTTCTATCCCCGCCACTTTTGCATATGGCATGGGCTTAGTTTTGCTATGGTAACAATACTGAGATAAAATTGGATACAAAGTTTCATTGATCAAAGTTGACTTACCACTTCCGCTCACGCCCGTCACCACGGTGAATGTACCTAATGGAAAATCACAGTTTACTTTTTGTAAAGTATTACCAGAAGCTCCTTTAATACTTATGATTTGACCATTCCCCTTTCTGCGTTCTGCTGGTATCTCAATTTTCTTTTTCCCTGCTAAATAGAGTGCTGTATCCGATTTTAATTTGATAATTTCCTTCGGTGTTCCTTGTGCTACAATATGACCACCATGTATTCCAGCCTTTGGACCAATATCCACCAAATAGTCCGCCGCCATCATAATATCTTTGTCATGCTCTACTACCAAAACAGTATTACCGATATCGCGTAATTGTTTTAATGCAGTGATTAATCTTTGGTTATCTCTTTGATGTAGTCCTATAGAAGGCTCATCCAATATATACGTGATCCCTTGTAATTGAGATCCAATTTGTGTTGCCAATCGGATACGTTGTGACTCACCGCCACTCAATGATTTGGAAGGTCGACTTAAGGACAAATAGGATAATCCCACATTCATTAAAAACGAAATACGATCATCTATTTCTTTTAATATCCCACTAGCAATTTGCGTATCTTTTTTATCCAATTTTACTGGCAGCTTTTTAAACCATTCCTGTAAATCATCTAAATGCATTTCATTTAAAAAAGCAATATTTTTTTCATTCACCTTAAACCACAAACTTTCTTTTCTTAATCTTGCACCTTCGCAGGTTGGACAGGTATTTAATTCCATAAACTGTTCCACCCATGCTTTTAGCACTTCAGTGCTTTGCGAGGAAGTAAACCACCTTTTCAACATTGGTACTATACCTTCATAACTACCTGTATAAGTGTCTGGAATATTTTCATCATTCAAATCCAAGTCCAAAGTGGTCGAAATATTTTTATCCCCGAATAATATTAAATCCAATTGTTCTTTCGGAAGTTCACTAATGGGCTTATCTAAACTTATTTTATGTTTCCTTGCAAACAGCTTTACTTGATTAAATACACTAGCTTCTCTTTCTTCTCCCAAGGGCGAAACACCCCCTTCCTTAATACTAAATGATTTATCTGGAATGAGTAAATCCATGTTAATGGCATAAACATTTCCCAACCCCTTGCAATTTGGACAAGCCCCATAGGGGGAGTTAAACGAAAAACTATTCGGTGAAGGTTCCTCATAACTAAGCCCAGTAGTTTCACACATCAATTGTTTTGAATATTGAACCGCTTTTGTTTTTCCTTCTTCTAAAACGAATAGCAAATCCTTCCCCATTTTTAAACATTGGGAAACACTTTCCCCCAATCTAATTTTCATAGCATCATTCACCGGGATACGATCCACTACTACTTCAATATCATGAATTTTATATCGGTCTACCTGAAACTTTGGTCTTAATTCAATAATCTCACCATCTACCCTTGCTTTAACAAACCCTTTTTTTCTAATTTCCTCAAATAACTCGCGGTAATGTCCCTTACGACCACGTACCACTGGAGCTAATAAATTAATTTTTTTATCCTTAAACTGTGTAGCAATATTTTGAATGATTTCAGCTTCGGAAAACTTGACCATGGGCTTTCCCGTATTGTAACTATGCGCCTTCCCAATTCTTGCATACAACAAGCGCAAAAAGTCATACAATTCCGTTACTGTTCCAACCGTTGATCTGGGGTTTTTATTGGTCGTTTTTTGCTCAATAGCAATCACTGGTGACAACCCGGTAATTTGATCTACATCAGGTCTTTCCATATCCCCCATGAATTGCCTTGCATAAGCACTAAAGCTTTCCATATAACGGCGCTGACCCTCATTATAAAGGGTGTCAAAAGCCAAGGATGACTTACCGCTTCCACTCACCCCTGTAAATACCACCAATTCATTTTTAGGGATGATAATATCAAAATTTTTCAAATTATGCTCCCTAGCGCCAATGACCGATATGTATTCTTTTTGTTTATTCATGAGATTTGGTAAAGTTATAACAACCCATCAAATAAATAGTTGACTTACAAGCACAAACATTTAGTAATTTTGCAGAAATAAGCCAACCAAAACGATGTCTATTTTAAATAGCACAAAAATACCCTATAATGTTAGCTATAAACTGGCGCAGGCTTATGCCTTAATCATAGCGATTATATTGTTTATTCTTAGCTATATTTTTGGAAGGGACACCTTGTTTTTATGGTTTAACGCCAATCTTGGCCCATTTGCCGATATCTTTTTTTCCTATTTTACTTACTTAGCGGAGGGGTGGATTTTGATTCCCTATTTGATATTAGTCGTTGGGATTTTTAAGAAAGACGTACCATTTATAATTATAAATTTCATTACCTCAACCCTCCTTACTCAAATACCAAAGCAATTAATTTGGCCCGGTGTAAATCGGCCTATTGCAAGTGGAATTGACCTATCAAAAATTCATGTAGTAACAGGCGTGGATGTTCATTCATTTAATAGTTTCCCTTCAGGGCATACTGCAACCGCATTCAGTTTATTTTTAATCACCGTATACCTTTTTCCTAATAAAAAAGTTTTACTCGCTGGTGGATTATATGCTATTATTTGTGGCTATTCCAGAATATACCTTGGGCAACATTTTCCTTTGGACATTGCTGGAGGAATAATTGCAGCATTATTAAGTGTTGCATTAAGTATACAAATAAGAAAAAAATTATTTAAAAAGCCTTTTTAATATTACGCCCTATGAAATACAAAATATGTAGCTTCTTTATTGGCCTCACTTTCATTGGGCAATTAGCAGCACAGGATACCTCAAAAGTTAACAACCACAACTATACTGTTGCTGAAAAAAATATAATTGATCTAACACAGCAAATTGTTCCTGGCAGAAAAAATAGTCCAGCGCAACAAGTAAAGCCCTATATTATTTTAATCTCAGCGGATGGATTTAGGGCCGACTTTGCAGAAAAATATGAAGCAAAAAATTTACAAAATTTGTCTAGTAATGGGATTCGTGCAAAATTCATGACCCCATCCTACCCTTCGGTTACTTTCCCAAATCATTATAGTATAGTTACTGGATTGTATCCATCTCATCACGGGCTGGTGGACAATAGTTATATA
>JBEATG010000055.1:0-7473 GCA_041162035.1 Bacteroidota bacterium | reverse complement strand
AAAATACCTGTAGACGTTATTGCGGATGGTATTGATATTATGGCATTCACTGCGCATAAAATGTATGGTCCAAAGGGTGTGGGCGCTTTATATGTGCGACGTAAAAATCCACGTGTAAAAGTAACTGCACAAATGGATGGCGGTGGCCACGAAAGAGGAATGCGTAGTGGTACTTTAAACGTTCCCGGTATTGTTGGATTTGGTAAAGCATGTGAAGTAGCAAGGTTAGATATGGCTGCAGATACGGAAAGAATTTCTAAGCTAAGAGATAAATTAGAAAATGCATTAACGCAAATTGAAGAGTCGTATGTGAATGGAAACCCGGCACACCGTTTGCCGCATGTGAGCAATATTTCATTTAAATATGTTGAAGGAGAAGGTTTAATGATGGGCTTTAATAAGGACATCGCTTTATCTTCAGGTTCAGCATGTACTTCGGCTTCATTGGAACCAAGTTATGTGTTAAAAGCATTAGGTCTTGGTGATGATTTGGCACATAGTTCACTTCGTTTTGGATTAGGAAGAAATACAACAGAGGAGCAAATTGATTTTACGATTAAAGCAGTAACTGATACTGTTTTAAAATTAAGAGAGATGAGTCCACTTTGGGAAATGTTTAAGGATGGGGTTGACATTGATGCAATTCAATGGGCACATCATTAAACATTACAAGTGGAGAAACGATAGTTTCGAAGCTTGAAATGATAATGTGCGGATTGAAAAATGCGCACATCACTAAATAAATTAGTTAGCTTTTTTTCACAAAATATTTATTTTAAAAAATTTAAAAATACAACCATGGCATATTCAGATAAAGTAATCGATCATTATTCTAATCCTAAAAATGTAGGAACATTAGATAAAGCTTCTAAAAGTGTAGGTACTGGACTAGTAGGTGCACCAGAATGTGGTGATGTAATGCGTTTGCAAATTGAGGTAGATCAAGCAACTGGTCTTATCACAGATGCCAAATTCAAAACTTTTGGATGCGGTTCCGCTATTGCTTCTTCTTCATTAGCCACTGAGTGGTTAAAAGGAAAAACAATCGACGAGGCTGTTAAAATTGACAATATGGATTTAGTAGAGGAATTAAATTTACCTCCAGTTAAAATACATTGCTCCGTTTTAGCAGAAGATGCAATTAAAGCAGCCATCAATGATTTCCGTTCAAAAAATGGTATGGAAGAATTAGTGTTTGAACAAAGTCATGTTTAGTTTTATTTTACAAAAGTTGAATAGCTAAAAAATGAGTGAAGTAGCCCAAGAAAATTCCATTTATGTCAGTGCGAAAGCAAAAGAAAAAGTGATGCAGTTAATGCAGGACGCTGGTGTCGTGGGCGATGCCAATTATTTTTTACGTGTGGGTGTGGTGGGTGGCGGTTGTTCAGGATTAAGCTACAAACTTGATTTTGATAATGAAATAAAGCCCATGGATCAGGTATTTGAGGATAATGGCATCAAAATAGTCACTGATTTAAAAAGTTTCCTTTATTTAGTCAATACCGAGTTGGAGTTTTCAGATGGACTGAATGGCAAGGGTTTTTATTTTAACAACCCCAATGCAAGTCGCAGTTGTGGCTGTGGCGAAAGTTTCGCAGTATAGTACTATTTAATTAATTAAAAGAAATACAAAATAGTCCCACCTAATTCCGAGTATTCGGCAAGGGGTCGGGGCTATTTTTTTTGTAGCTTTGGCTTATGTGGTCAATATGTAAAAAAGAGTGGACACAATATTTTAGTAGCCTAACGGGGTATTTAATTATCAGCTTTTACTTGATAGTGAATGGCTTATTGTTATTTGTGATACCTAACTATAATTTACTTGATTTTGGCTATGCAAGTTTACAAGTGTACTTTGATTTTGCGCCATGGTTTTTATTATTGTTAGTGCCAGCCATAACCATGCGAAGTTTTTCCGACGAGTTTAAGCAGGGCACCTATGAAGTATTACATAGTTTGCCATTTTCTTCATTGCAATTAGTGCTTGGAAAGTTATTGGGAAGCTTGCTCATAGTTATTGCCGCGATTGCCCCCACTATTTTTTATGCATTTGTATTAAACGCTTTAAGTTCAACTGGAGGGATAGATTGGGGCGCAACCATTGGAAGCTATATCGGATTAATTTTATTAGGCGCCGTTTACACTGCAGTAGGTGTATTTGCTAGTAGTATGACAAAAAATAGTGCCATCGCATTGCTATTGTCAATCATCATTTCAATTCTATTATTACAAAGTTTCGACTGGATAAGCACAATCTCGTTTTTTGCGAATGGCTACGATTATTATATTAAGCAATTGGGATTGTCATTGCATTATAATAACATGAGTAAGGGGTTGATTAAGTTGACCGATATGATTTATTTTATTTCCATTTTGGTTTTATTTATTCTGGGCACCATCGAAAATTTAAAGGGAAAAATTAAATATGTATTTTTATTAATTGCTATTATAGGTGCGAACTATCTAAGTAATATATTCCCCTTTCAATTCGATTTAACTAAGGAAAAAAGGTACACTTTAAGTGCAAGTTCCACGGAAGTGATCAGTCAAATAAAGACACCGGTGACGGTTCATTTGTATTTAGGCGGCGATCTTCCATCTAATTATAAAACAATAGCGAATGCGGCCATTGCATTATTGGATCAGTTGCATCAAATTAATCCAAGCTTAATCAAATGGAATTTAGAAATTCCTAATCAGTTAGTCAGCGATACCGCTTTATACGTTTTGTATGATAGTTTATCAAAATTAGGGTTGCCTATTGAACGAATCCAACAAGGAACTGGAGGTGGCGACAAAAGGGTGGATCAACTTATTATACCAGGGGCACTGGTGGAAGTGGATGGGCAAAAGCCTTATGCCATTGACTTGAGGAGTTCAAAAAAATATTTTAAGCCTTATAATATCGTTAAGGATATTCCCGAAGTGGATGAGCAAGCCAGTGCAAATGCTGCGGAAGCATTGTTGGAATACAAATTTATCCAAGCCATCTATTTATTAAACCGAAAGTTAATTCCAACCATTGCCTACTTAATTGGAAATGGACAGCCAGTTAATTTAACCGTAAATGATATAGGAGAAACTTTAAAGGACCAATACGATTTATCTGTATTTGATTTAAGTAAGGGATTCCCAGATGCTTCTAAAATAAAAACATTACTTATTGTTAAGCCAACCACGCCATTTAGTGATTTAGATAAATTAAAAATTGACCAATATATCATGGGCGGCGGAAATATTATTTGGGCAGTAGATAAATTATATGCCGAATATGATAGCTTGCAGAAAACGGATGGGTCCTATGTTTCCTTTGATCGCGGACTGGCCTTGGACGATTTATTATTTAAGTATGGTATTCGTATCAACTCAAATTTGGTTCAGGATTTAAATTGCGCCAAATTACCATTGGTGGTGGGCACACAAGGGGACGGATCTCCATTAATTAAAAGAGTACCTTGGCCGTATTATCCTTTTTTAAATGGTAACGACAACCATCCTATTGCCCAAAATATGGATCGTGTATTGTCCTTATTTCCTTCTAGTATTGATACGCTTTCTTCTAATGGCATTAAGCATACCATTTTATTAACTACGGATACAAGTTCAAGAAGTTTGCCCTCGCCAGCCCAGGTTTCATTGAATTCAGTTAAAGGGGAGGAGGACATGGTACAATTTAAACAACATCATTTTCCAATAGCCGTGTTATCGGAAGGAAATTTTAATTCATTTTTTGAAAACAGATTGTCTCAGGTGTTAAAAGACACTGTCCAGCAAAATTTAGGCGTCGCTTTTGAATCTAAGGGGAAGCCTTCCAAACAAATCTTTATTGCAGATGCTGATCTATTCACGAATAAGGTAGATAAGTCAAATGGTCCCTTACCCATGGGTATGATACCTTTTGAATCCTACCAATTTGCTAATCGTGATTTTTTTGTTAATGCTATACAATACTTGAATGAGCCAGTGGGCTTACTTGAAAGTAGAAATAAGGGTATTGTATTGAGATTATTGGACAAGGCCAAGGTGGCCGAGCATCGTCTTTTTTGGCAATGGATACTTTTGTTAGGCCCCGTGGTTATTCTTTCCCTATTTTTCTATTTTTGGACCCAATATCGCCAACGTCGTTTTGGGGCTTCGTAAATCTAGTATTATCTTTACTTTATGACAACAGATCAAATTGTATACACAGTATTCGGCGTGGTAATATTAGTTGCATTAACGCTTGACTTAGGATTTTTAAGTAAAAAAAATACTACCATTACTATTCGTCAAGCAATGCGTCAAACCTTTATGTGGGTTTTATTAGCACTTGGTTTTTTTGTGTTTATGTGGATAGAAGAAGGGCAAAAAATTGCCTTTGAATACTTAAGCGGTTATTTAATGGAATGGAGTTTAAGTATTGATAATATTTTTGTGTTCATTTTAATTTTTGATGCGTTTAAGGTGAAGGAAATGCATTTATCCAGGGTGCTCTTGATTGGAATTTTAGCAGCCATTGTTTTTAGGGTTTTATTTATAACATTGGGAGTGGCGCTTGTCGCACAATTTTCATGGGTATTATATATTTTCGGTGTGTTTTTATTGTTTACGGGATATAAAATGTTCATGGCTGATGAGGAAAGCGCATTTGATCCACATAAATCAAAAATTTATAAATTTTTGAAAAGCTTTTTACCGCTAACACCCTCTGATGGAGATGGTAAGTTTATGATTCGTCAAAATGGGAAACCAGTGTATACCACTTTATTTGTGGTGGTTATTTTACTAGCGGCTATTGATATTGTATTCGCGCTGGATTCTATACCAGCAGTCATGGGAATTTCAATGAATAGTTTAGTCATCTATACATCAAATATTTTTGCCATTCTGGGATTGCGCTCCTTGTTCTTTTTGCTTCGCGGCGCTGTTAATCAATTTGAGCATTTGCAAAAAGGAATTGCCCTTGTTTTAATATTTATTGGTATTAAAATGTTAGGAGAACATTATATCAATATGGTAATGAGTAAAAACACACAAGTTTTGTTGTCTTTATTGGTGATTTTATTTTCAATCACAGGGTCCATATTGTATTCTATCTTTTCAAATAAGCAAAAAAATCTGCCTAAGAATTTTAAAGATAATTCAATTTAATCATATCATTTTAGTTGTCATATACTATTGAACATATTGCAAGCTGGCTAAATACAAATTCTGTAATTAAAACACCAGCCCATATTGCTCATTTACTTACGGACAGTCGTCGATTAATTTATCCTGATACAAGTTTGTTTTTTGCTATCACTACTGAGCAAAATGATGGTCATGTATATGTTGAAGAATTAATACAGCGCGGTGTCTTTAATTTTGTCGTAAAAACAAATTTTGATACCAGCTCCTTTCCCGATGCAAATTTTTTAAAAGTAAATGATGTACTTGTCGCTTTACAAGTCATTGCTAAAAATCACCGTGCCCAATTTAACTATCCGGTGATTGGAATAACAGGGAGCAATGGAAAAACAATTGTCAAGGAATGGTTAAATCAATTACTTTCCAACCGATACCAGATTATACGAAGTCCACGTAGTTATAATTCACAAATTGGGGTGCCCTTAAGTGTTTGGGAAATGGAAGAGAACCACCAATTGGCCATTTTTGAAGCAGGTATTTCTCAAAAAGGAGAGATGGATGTATTGGCAAATATCATACAGCCCACCATTGGGATATTAACGAGTATCGGAACTGCGCACCAAGAAGGTTTTGAAACTAAATCGGAAAAAAGAAATGAAAAATGGAAATTATTTGAAAATGCACAAATAATCATAGCACCATTATCGGAATTGCCCATAAACAAAATGGATGCTTCTCCTAATGTAGGAACGCCATCTGTTATTACCTGGTGTCGCTCTGGCGCAGCCACCTTGAAAATACATAGTGAAAAAATTATACAGGGGCAAACACATTTGCAGGCAAATTACCTTGGAACAGATTTACAATTAGTGGTTCCTTTTACGGATTTGATTTCCGTCAATAATACCATTACCTGCTTACTCACGTTATTGCATTTACAAGTGCCCATGTCTGAAATACAGGAAGGGATTATTCAATTAAGGCATTTAGATATGCGTATGCAAATAAAAAAAGGCATTCACAATTGTTATATTTTAAATGATAGCTACAGTAATGATTTACATTCATTGCAATTGGCTTTAACCTATGCGACACAACAAGCGGGGGCATTACCTATTACATTAATACTCTCTGATGTAGCACAGTTTAATCAGGATGCAGTGCAATATGAGCAGTTGTTGCAACAGTTAGCTATTTTCCCAATAAAAAAACTCATTACTATTGGCCCACAATTAGCAAAGGCTTTACAACAACATAAAGATTTGCAAAACAAGGGGGTCCATGTAATTAGTTTTGACACCACCCAGCAATTCATTCATCAGATGGATATATATTCCTTTAAGGAGGAATTTATTTTGATCAAAGGCGCGCGCGTTTTTGAACTAGAAAAAATAAATGAACTATTACAGCTTCAGGTACATAAAACCATGGCGGAAATTAATTTAACCACATTGGTGGAGAATTATAAAAAAATTAAAGCGGTCATTGGACCTAAAGTTAAAATGATGGCCATGGTGAAGGCTTTTGGCTATGGGTCGGGCAGTGTTGAAGTAGCGCGCATTTTGCAATTTCACCATGTTGATTATTTATCAGTAGCCTATGCAGACGAAGGTGTCGCATTAAGGCAAGCTGGCATTCATGTGCCCATTATGGTGATGAATGTGGATGAAACTACCTTTGATACTTTGGTCAAGTATCATATGGAACCTGAAATATTTTCCTTTTCCCAATACCAACAATTTAATGATTACATAAAAAATCAAGCGATTTCAAATTTCCCGATTCATATAAAATTAAATACTGGGATGAATCGTTTGGGTTTTGATATGGATACTATTGAAAATTTATGTGGTTTATTACAATCAAATTCGCATTTAAAAGTACAAACCATATTTAGCCATTTAAGTGGAAGTGGAAATAAAACATTAGAAAATTTCACACATCAGCAATTGGATTTATTTAATATTGCTGCAGCAAAAATGGAAACAGCTTTGGGGTATACTACCCTAAAACATATTGCCAATTCAGATGCAATTTTATTAGCGCCTATTTTTCATTTAAATATGGTTCGATTAGGTATTGGATTGTATGGCACTAGCGCAGGTCCAATTGGTTTAGGCCCCGTAGTACAATTAACTACGACCATTTCACAAATACGACATTTGAAAAAAGGAGATACGGTAGGGTATAATCGAGCTGGTGTATTATTGCGAGACAGTATCATTGCCACAGTGCGATTAGGCTATGCAGATGGCTATAGTAGGCAATTGGGTTTAGGAAAGGGTGCCATGTGGGTGAATGGCTTATTGGCACCCATTGTAGGAGATATTTGTATGGATATGACAATGATTGACATTACTGATATTC
>JBEATG010000017.1:0-5207 GCA_041162035.1 Bacteroidota bacterium | reverse complement strand
GTACTATATTTAACTCTAAAATCTTTACTAGTAAATATTAATGGTGATGAAGATAGAGTATAATTATTTAATGAATTTAATGTTTGCGTACTAACGACAGTACTCCAATTATTTTGGTTTTTATTTGAAGATTCAATGTAAAAAAATAATTGATTACTAACTGTATTTTTGAATGTTATAGTATAAGCATTATCACCTGCACAAATGGTAGAAGTACTTGAAGTAAATGTGACTTGCCCTACCCCCTTCACAGAAAGAAGCATCACCCCCAAAATAATATAGAGTATCCTCTTTTTCAATATGATTAAAATATTATATTTATTCTTAATATATGTAGGTATAACTGCATACTAGAACAACGAAAAAAGCCCCTCAAGATTGCTTGAAGGGCTAGCTTATATTCTAAGTATAGTGTTAATTCTTAGTTTACTCCGTCTACTACTGCCTCTTTGTGTACTTTTTGAACCAAACCTTGTAAAACCTTGCCTGGGCCTACCTCTGTAAAATGAGTGGCGCCGTCGGCTACCATGGCTTGAACGGTTTGTGTCCACTTCACCGCACCGGTTAATTGTGCGATTAAGTTTTCTTTAATTTCTGCAGGGTTAGTGACTGCTTTTGCAACCACATTTTGATAGACTGGACAAATAGGTGTGTTAAATGTAGTGGCTTCAATGGCCGCGGCTAGTTCAATTTTTGCAGGGTTCATTAAGGGTGAATGAAAAGCACCTCCTACTGGTAATACCAAGGCACGCTTTGCACCTGCTGCTTTCATTTGCTCACAAGCAATTTCAATTCCTTTAATACTTCCCGATATTACTAATTGACCAGGGCAATTATAATTAGCAGGCACCACTACCTCTCCTGTTTCTTTTTGTACTTGCAAACATATCTCTTCTACTTTTTCATCAGCTAATGCTAATACAGCAGCCATAGTAGAGGCTTGAATTTCACAAGCAGCTTGCATCGCTTTTGCACGCACACTCACTAAACGAAGTGCATCTTCAAAGCTTAAAGTTTGATTGGCAACCAGTGCACTAAACTCTCCTAAGCTATGACCAGCCACCATATCAGGTGTTATAGCATTTTCTGCAGGCATGGTTAAATAGGCTATAACTGAATGTATAAATATAGCAGGCTGCGTTACATTGGTTTGCTTTAACTGCTCATCGGTTCCTGTGAACATGATATCACTAATGTTGAAGCCTAAAATTTCATTGGCCTTTTCAAACATTTCTTTAGCGGTAGCATTTGAATCGTATAAATTTTTTCCCATTCCCACAAATTGACTTCCTTGTCCTGGGAATATAAATGCATGTTTTGACATCTTCACTGTTTTGACAAAAATAAATAAAAAATGGCGAAGTTTACTTCGCCATTAATTTTCTACCTAACTAACCAAACCAAAAACCATCTATTCGTTTATATCTATATATTTTAAGAATTCCATCTTCCTTTTCTCTTCTTGGAACTTGCCACCAAAAAAGCTAGTAATAGTGTTAGAACTATCGTCCTTTACACCTCTACTAGACACACATAAATGCTTGGCATCCATCATCACGGCTACATCCTGTGTTTGTAATACTGTTTGAAGTGCTTTTCCAATTTGCATCGTTAAACGCTCTTGCACTTGAGGGCGCTTTGAAAAATATTCAACCAGTCTGTTCAATTTACTTAATCCAATAACTTTACCGCTGCTTATATAAGCTACATGTGCCTTACCAAAGAAGGGCACAAAATGGTGTTCGCAGTTCGTATAAAAATTAATATTCTTTTCAACCAACATTTCATTGTACTGAAATTTATTTTCAAACAATGTCATACTTGGCATGTTCGCAGGGTTCAAACCTTGGAACAATTCTTTCACATACATTTTAGCAACACGAAGAGGTGTGCCTTTTAAACTATCGTCACGCAAATCCATTCCTAATATTTCCATAATGGCTTTGAAATGCGGTGCAATGGCGGCTATCTTTTCTTCATCTGTTGTGTCGAATGCATCGGCGCGAAGTGGGGTTTCCACTGAAGAAGCTTTATGCTCATCGCCCATTTCTTCTATTAATAAATTACTTAAGTCGATATGCTGCTCCTTAAGCGGGGTAGTCGACAAAGTTTCTTTCTGTTTCATACAACCTAATTTTTAAGTCTAATGCTTTATCAATACGTGGTCTTATTAAATTATAAATAACTATTGCAATATTTTCAGCAGTAGGATTTAAATTTTTAAAAACGTCGGTATCTAAGTTTAAATTTTTGTGATCAAATCGGGATACAATTTCTTCTTTAACAATGGTACTTAGTTCTTTGGTGTTAATTACAAATCCTGTAATAGGATCAGGCACACCATTTACTTGTACTATTAGTTCGTAATTATGTCCGTGGTAATTTGGGTTGGCGCAGGGTCCAAAAACTTGCATGTTTTTTTCGTCAGACCAGTCGGCACAAAACAATCTGTGGGCAGCATTAAAATGCTCTTTTCTAAATACTGCTACTTTTTGTTCCATGCTTCAAATTAAGAGGTCAAAGTTACATTAATTATAACGTGTAAGGGCTTGAATTGTTTAGTCTTTAACATAAACAGTTAAACGTTTAAGAATTTTACCCTTTTTCGACAAAATTTTACTACAAACAAAGGGGTTCTAGGCACCAAAATATTCAACATATATACGAGGAGTCTCATATAACTTAATACAGTGCAATTTTACCTGAGCTGGAATATGTGGTTCTAGTTGTTTCCAAATGGCAATAACCAAATTTTCAGTACTGCACATTTGTCCTTGCATAAAGGGCACATCTATATTTAAGTTCTTATGGTCTAATTCATCAACCACGTATTTATTAATAAGCTGGCTTAACTTTTTTACATCAAATAAAAATCCTGTTTCAGCATCGGGTTCTCCTTTTACCGTCACCAATATTTCATAATTATGACCATGCCAATTTTCGTTTGCACAAGCCCCAAACACTTCCTCGTTTTTTTCCTTGCTCCAATTAGGATTCGCTAGCTTATGCGCTGCATTAAAATGTTCTGCCCTTGTTAAATACACCATGTCTGCCTTATTTATACAAAGATATAAATTTGATGGCCAACTTAACCATTTTTCAGAGGCCTTTCCCGACCTTTGTACTATGCGTGTAATTATTACTGCGGCTACCAACGGGGAGTGGATGCCCAGCTTTCAAAAAATTAACCCCTCTTTTGCAACCAATAACAAGCGTTTTTCGGTAGGCTTTCATGAATCGGGTATTGGCTTACTCGCCAGCAGCGTTTCTCTAATGAAAATGTTTGTGCAAGAAACCCCTACCCTTATTATTCAAGTGGGTATTTGCGGCAGCTTTGATAAAAAAATTCCATTGGGAAAAGTGTTTGCAGTGAAGGATGATTTTGCGGGAGATATTGGCGTAATGGAAAATAAAGTTTGGAAAGATTTATTTGATTTAAAATTAGACAAGCCCAATGATGCACCTTATGAAAAAAAATCTTTACCCAACCCTTGGTTAAAGCAGTACAATGTATTGAACCTGCCTACTAAAAAAGCAGTGACTATTAATACCATTAGCACCGATAAAAATAAAATGCATTTATACAGTGGCCGTTATAAAGCAAGCCTGGAATCCATGGAGGGCGCAGCACTGCATTATATGGGACGCGATTTACATATTCCTTTTATTCAAATTCGTGCGGTATCCAATTATGTAGGTGAAAGAAATAAAGCCAAATGGAAAATGAAAGAAGCCATTTATAATTTAAATGAAACTTTGTTGCAATACTTAGACGCACTTCATAAACTGCCCAACCATGCCTGAGTTTGAAATTGGTTTTTCTCCCTGTCCTAACGATACCTTTATTTTTGATGCTTTAATAAATCATAAAATAGATACCAAGGGCTATACTTTTAAAGTGCATTTAGAAGATGTACAAACTTTAAATGAATGGGCTATTGCAGGCAAACTTCCTTTTTCAAAAATTAGTTACGGAGTTTGGCCCTTAGTTAAAAATAAATATAGTTTATTAAATAGCGGAGGTGCTTTAGGCAAAGGCGTAGGCCCTTTATTAATTTATAAAGAAGATAAAAAAAAAGCGGGCGGCAAACCCAACGCAGCAACTATGCGCGTGGCCATTCCAGGCATTAATACCACTGCTCATTTATTATTTAGTTTAGCTTTTCCTAAGGTGACTAATAAAGAATTTTTAGTGTTTAATGAGATTGAACAAGCAGTGCTGACTGGCACTGTAGATGCAGGGGTGATTATTCACGAAAACCGTTTTACCTATGCTTCTAAAGGCTTAAGCAAATGGATGGACCTGGGTACTTATTTTGAAGAAACATACAATGCGCCTATTCCACTGGGCGGCATTATAGCAAGAAATGATATTGACCCTAATGATATTGCCAACATAGATGCACTTATTAAACAAAGTGTGCAATATGCTTTTAAAAATAGCTACGAGATTTTACCCGAGTACATAAAAATGCATTCACAAGAAATGTCTGAAGATGTAATGCGTCAGCATATACATTTATATGTAAACGATTTTACCATTGATATGGGAGATACAGGAAGAAAAGCAATAGCTCAATTAGAAAAAACTTATTCTAATATAGTCAAGCAGTTTCTTTAATAATTCCTTTACTATTTTCTTACACTTTATTAATCCTTCAAAGCTTTTGCATAAGCTGCTAGCACACGCTCGCGGGCTTCTTCGTGCACCACAATAGGTTTTGGATATTCCAAACTATCAAACTCGGGCACCCATTGCCTAATGTATTTTAATTCTTTATCAAACTTTTCAGTTTGTAAACGCGGGTTGAATACTCTAAAATAAGGTGCCGCATCGCAACCACTTCCACTAGCCCATTGCCAGCCACCATTATTCGCAGCTAAATCAAAGTCTAATAATTTATCTGCGAAATATGCTTCGCCCCAACGCCAATCAATTAATAAATGCTTGGTTAAAAAACTAGCCACAATCATACGCACTCTATTGTGCATAAAACCAGTTGTATTTAATTCACGCATACCCGCGTCCACAATCGGGTAACCAGTTTTACCCTGGCACCAAGCATCAAATTCTTTTTCATTATTACGCCACTTAATTAAATCATATTTTGGTTTAAAAGATTTTCCTTCGGCTATATGTGGAAAATGCCATAAAATCATATGATAAAAATCGCGCCAAATTAATTCATTAAAAAAAGTGGAATTTA
>JBEATG010000302.1:0-4151 GCA_041162035.1 Bacteroidota bacterium | reverse complement strand
ATGTTCAACACCTGGCATGACATTCGCATCCTTGTCAATCATGGTTAATGCCAAATCAATAATACGTTGTTCGGCACGATCATATTCAGAGGAAGGGATTTTATGCTCATATAACCAATGTGCCACAAATTCTTTTGATCTTAATCCGGTTGTTAATGCATATTGCTGTTCGGTCAATAATATGCCATATTGCCTAAAAATTTCACTTGCCGCTTTATTCCACAGTGGCTCGCTATTAATTAATAAACCATCTATGTCAAAAATTACTGCTGATTTTTTCATTGCTTAAAGATACAATTTGTTGGCTAAACAGGGATATGCGAATAAAATATTAATTAGTATATTGCGTTAATATCAAAATTGGTTGGATCATGACTTTATTGGATAGATTAAAACATATTCGCTTATTTCGCTCCTTTATATATGGGCTTGTAGGGATATTTACTTATCCAGGGTTGGTATTATTTAATAAGTTGAAAATTGAGGGTACGGAGCATTTGGAAAATCTCCCCAATAAAAATGTTTTATTCGTAAGTAATCACCAAACATATTTCGCAGACGTGATTGCTTTTGTTCATATTTTTTGTGCGGTGAAATGGCGTAAGTTTAACAAGCTCGGCTTACCTTATTATTTATTAAATCCGTTCACCAATTTATTTTTTGTTGCTGCTGAGGAAACCATGAATAGTAATTGGTTGACCAAATTATTTAAGTTAGGCGGTGCATTAACGATTAAGCGAACCTGGCGCGCCGAAGGACAGGATGTTTCACGTAATCGTGATGAAGTGGATACACAAAAAATTGATAAAGCATTGTCTAATAGTTGGGTGATCACTTTTCCGCAAGGTACCACCAAGCCTTTTGCACCTGGAAGAAAAGGAACTGCGCATATCATTAAAAATAATCAACCCATTGTGGTGCCTGTCGTGATCAATGGTTTTTGGCGCGCATTCAATAAAAAGGGGTTGAAGTTTAAAAAAGTAGGAACGCCATTAAGTATTCGATTTAAAGAACCCTTGGTGATTGATTACACGCAATCGGTGGAACATATCCTAGAGCAAATCATGGATGGCATTGAGCAAAGCAAGGAATACATGTTAAAAGGCAAGCACCACTTGGCGCAAGCGATTACTAAATAAATTTATTATTAGAGCAATTTAGCCTAGTCCTTAACAAATAAGGCTTTTAATTCAGTTGCATCATCTGGTTTCATTTTGCCGCCCAATATTAAACGTAATTGACGTCGACGCAACGCCCCATCATAATATTTTATTTGTTCTGCTGTTTCCGCAATGATTGCTGGTACTTCTTTGGGCTGTTTGTTTTCATCTAAAGCAACAAAAGTAAAAAAGGCTTCATTGCTTAGCTCCTTTGACTGACTAATCATATTTTGATTCCATACTTTTAAATGGATTTCCATGGAAGTAGTAAAGGCCCTAGTGACAATCGCTTCAATGCAAATAACATTGCCTAATTTAATGGGTGTTTTAAAACTTAAGTTATCTACCGATGCTGTCATACATGCTGAATTGCAATGCTTGGCTGCAGATAAATAGGCGGCGATATCCATCCAATACATCAGTTTTCCACCCATTAAATCACCAAAGGTGTTCGTGTCATTGGGTAATACTAATTCATTCATGGTGGTGAAGGAATCGATTGCTTTGCGCGCTTCCATAGTGTTGTGCTTTGTAAAGTAAAGATACAAACTTGTGTGACAATACGATGAATTGAAAAACGATCTTCAAGCTTGTATCCGCTTAAACAATACAGCTTTCTAAATTTGCCAAATACGCTGGATCAACTTCTGCCCCAATTCCAGGAGCATCATTAATACTTAATTGCATGCCAGTAAATTGAACGCCGCCAATCACTGGGTCAGCCAAATGTCCTAACAAACAAGTATCCATATCGTAGTATTTGATATTGTCATGCGCCATTGCAAAATGCATTTTTGCACTTAAGGCCAATCTGCTTTCGAGCATCCCGCCCATCATGCAAGGAATGTTATGCTGTTTTGCGAGATCATGAATTTTTATAGCTTCTTGAATGCCGCCACTTTTTGAAAATTTGATATTAATGGAATCGCATGCTTTTTGTGCAATCAGTTTACGTGCATCATGGTGTGTAAATACCGATTCATCGGCCATTATTTTTATAGGGGAAGCCTTGCATAGCGCAGGTAAAAAGTCGTCCTCGTACTTATGCATGGGTTGTTCGCAAAATTCAATAGTATATTTTGACAGATTCGTTAATACGCCTAATGCGTCACGGGATGACCAGCCTTGATTTGCATCAATACGTAAAATAATTTCATCTCCAATGGTAGTTCTTATTGCTTTAATTCTTTCCACATCCTCGACGGGGTCTTTTCCTAGTTTCACTTTAATAATGCGTACACCTTTAGCAACAAAATCAATGGCTTGTGCCGCCATTTTTGGAGGGCTGTCAATGCCAATGGTTAAATCGGATTCAATGGGTTTTTGGCTGCCGCCTAAAAAAGCATACAATGGTTGATTGGCCGCCTTTGCTGCAATGTCATACAAGGCCATATCAAATGCGCTTTTAGCAGTATAGTTTCCAGCAATAATTAAATCTAGTTCACTGAGTCGTTCTGTAATTGCTAGTGGATTTTTACCTTTCCAAAAGGCAGCAAAATCCTTTGCTAATAGATAACAGCTTTGTTGTGTTTCACCCACAATCATGGGAAAAGCCGAGCACTCACCATAACCAATAATCCCCCCATCGGTCACTACTTTGATGAGGATGTTTTGCGCGTAATGCATGGTCCCTGTAGCAATGGTAAAAGGGACCATTGGAATTTTGAATTGGTAAATATGGGTGGCTACAATTTTCAATTAACTATTTTTTAAGTTGCAGGTAAATTTACATTGTTTATTTAAACAATTTGACTGCTGCTTTGTTATTTTAGAAACATAGCAAATTTATATGGATAGTTTAAAAAATAAAAAAGTACTCATTGTGGGTGCAACAGGTGGAATTGGTGCCCATTTAGTAAAGTTAATTCATAATAGTGGTGCACAAGTATGGATTGCAGGGCGTCAAATCGCCAAACTAAATTTAATAGTAGAAACTAATCAATTACCAGCATCGCAAATATTGGAAGTGGATTTGTCAAATTCCGATTCAGTTCAAAATTTTGTAAAAAAAATTGAAAATGAGTCATTTGACATTTACATTAATGCTGCGGGTATTGGAATTATTAAACCATTGAATCAACTGCAGGTATCAGATATGCAATTGTCCTATCAAGTGAATGTATTGAGCACCTTTGAAATTGTAAAGGCAATTTTGCCAAAAATGATAGAAGTCAAAAAAGGACTTATTATCAATATTCCAGGTATATTAGGTAAAATCCCTATGTCAGGGGCTGCAGCTTATTGCGCAAGTAAATATGCCTTGGTTGGAATGATGCAATCTATCAGGGAGGAATTAAAACGAACTGAAATACGCATTACACAAGTGTATTTAGGCGGGGTAGATTCGCCTTTCTGGGATAATATTGATTTAAGAGTTCAAAGAGATAAAATGATACAAGCCGAGGAAGCTGCAAAATCCATTTGGTTTTTGTGTCAACAGCCTAGTTCTGGCGTGGTGAGTGAAATGGTTTTGCAACCCTTTAACCATCAAGCAATTTAGCTTGTTTATTCTTTTGAAGTATAAGCAGAACCACCGATATTTGCAGTACGAATGAACGTTAGCATGAACCTATCTTTAGATAATACCCAGAATGCATTTGCCTATAAGTCAAACGCCGATTTACGTAAAGCCAATTTTTTATTTACTGTAATTCAAAGCCCATTAATTGTATCTATTGCAACCAATGTGACTCCTTTTTTAATGAAGTCGGGCTTGCCCATTAATGGCATTATTCGTAGTACCATTTTCAAACAATTCGTTGGCGGAGAAACCTTAGAGGATTCGGCAAGGGTGACCAAGCAATTGGGATCTTATGGCGTGCAAGTCATTTTGGATTATGGGGTGGAAGCAAAAGAAGGAGAGGAAAATTTCGATGCAGTCACTGAAAAAATTATTGAAGCAGTTGAATTTGCTGCCACTGAAAAAAATGTGCCGTTTGTTAGTGTAAAATTAACAGGTTTGGCTAGGATGAATTTATTGGAAACTTTGAA
>JBEATG010000300.1:0-3318 GCA_041162035.1 Bacteroidota bacterium | reverse complement strand
TATATACTAACTTATCCTTTGTACTTGTTGTATCCTGATAAAAATAACCCTTTCTTACAAATTGAAAGCGCATATCAGCTGCATCATTTAACAATGCAGGTTCCCCCCAAGCTGTTGTAATGGTGTGTAGTGAATTAGGATTAATATAATCCTTAAAATCGCCTTCCGCATTGGCTACATCTTCTACACTCAATAAGCGATCATATTCATTTATTACCACTGGAACTGCATGTTTTGCACTCACCCAATGTAAAGTACCTTTTACATGAAGCCCTGATGTATCTGCACCACTTTTACTGTTAGCAAAGTAACTTGCATAAATAGTTTGCACTTTGCCTGCTGCATCTTTTTCAAAACGATCACACTTAATGATGTAGGCACTTTTTAAACGCACCATCAAATCAGGACCCAACCTAAAATATTTTTTTGTCGGCTCTTCCATGAAATCATCTCGCTCAATCCATAACTCATTACTAAACGGCACTTGTCTTACGCCACCTTCTGTATCCTCAGGATTATTTTCTGAGCTTAACATTTCCTCCGATTGCGCATAATTGGTAATAATTAATTTAACAGGATCTGTCACCACCATTCTGCGTTGTGCAATTTTATTCAAATGCTCTCTTACACAAAATTCTAATAAACTGAAATCAATAATATTTTCACGCTTTGCAATACCAATGCGCTCACAAAAATCACGTATACTTTCAGGCGTATACCCTCTGCGACGCATACCACTAATGGTAGGCATCCTTGGATCATCCCAACTTGAAACATGTCCTTCGGTAACCAATTGTAATAATTTGCGCTTACTCATAATTGCGTAAGTCATATTTAGTCGCGCAAACTCATATTGCTTGGAAGGGAAAATACCTAATTGCTCGATACCCCAATCATACAAAGGACGATGTGGTATAAATTCTAAAGTACAAATGGAGTGTGTTATATTTTCAATAGCATCACTTTGACCATGTGCAAAATCATACATTGGATAAATACACCAAGTATCTCCTGTACGATGATGCGTTGCCCTTTTAATCCTATATAACAAAGGATCACGCAAATGCATATTCGGACTTGCTAAATCAATTTTTGCGCGTAATACTTTGCTGCCATCCGCATACTTACCTTCCTTCATTTCTGTAAATAAAGCTAAGTTTTCGGCAACACTTCGGTTTCTGAATTCATTTCCAGTGCCCGCCATGGTTGGCGTTCCTTTTTGAAGGGCAATTTCCGCTGGACTACTATCATCCACATAGGCCACTCCTTTTTCAATTAACTGAATAGCATATGTATATAATTGATCAAAATAATCTGATGCATAACATTCCTTTACCCAATTAAAACCCAACCATTGCACATCCGCTTTGATACTATCCACATATTCCGTTTCCTCAGTTGCCGGATTAGTATCATCAAAACGTAAATTAGTAGCGCCACCAAAACGGGTCGCTAATCCAAAATTCAAACATATACTTTTGGCATGCCCAATATGCAAATAACCATTGGGTTCGGGCGGGAATCGAGTCAAGATGGACTTACACTTTCCTTCCGCTAAATCATTCGAGATGATTTCTTCAATAAAATTTAAACTTTTTTCTTCGCTCATGAGTCACAATCAATTCGGGTAAAGGTACAAAATAGGCTTCAAATACCTACCTTAATTACAAAACAAACTACCCCCGATAACCATAGAGCTTTTGAACTTCCTTGACAATTTTTTCAAGTTCTTGATCATCCCCTCCGGGATCATATTGTTGCTTTAAACTACTTCCAAA
Organism: Bacteroidota bacterium; assembly: GCA_041162035.1. GTDB lineage: Bacteria > Bacteroidota > Bacteroidia > Chitinophagales > Chitinophagaceae > Sediminibacterium. The sequence continues at coordinate 1,540 of JBEATG010000300.1, read as the reverse complement.
TACAAAGGCAACCGCCTGCCACACCCCAGCACTTAACCCACCCTTAAATTCTTTAATTAAATTATAACAGTTATTACCCGTTTCTCGATTAATGAGCTTCATTAATACCTTTCCCTGATACACCGACAAATTGGTGATTTTATCTGCAAATTCTTTCTTTAATTCCTTTTCCCTTGATTTGATAATTTGCTTACGCTTATTTTCATCTTTCACATTAGCCAATTCTGCATTCACTTCTGTAATTACTTTACTTGCCGATTTTGCATAGGGATAAGTTACATAAACCGCATTGCGAAGCCTTGTCCAATCCTTCCAATACTTTCTCCAGTAATTTGTTTGCTTTGCATCCACTTGTACCGTAGGCAACCAGGATTGTGGAATGGTATCCCCTTCAGGGGTAATATAAGCTTCCACTCGAATAGTATCCGAAAATTGTTGCGCATGACTCATCACAGGACCAAATCCCATAATGACGATGATGACAATATATTTTTGGATTTGTTTCATTAATTTAAATCGTTCCCTATTTATAAAATAACTCCCGTTTTTTAATTAATACCCTAATTGTAAAGAGGTAACCTTTCTTATTTAGATTTTAACTTTTTTAATCGCGCATAGGAGGACATCATAAATCCAAGGGTCATGACGACAATACCCAACCATAAAATATTTATAAAAGGAAACTCGTACACTTTTAAAGTAATTAAATTAGTTAGCGCCGCGGATTCTTTAACCCCTATTTCTAAAATACCTTTCTTTTGATCTACTACTTTATTAAAGCTTAATACTAAGTTTTGTGCCTTTACCGTATCTAATTCTTGGTTCAAAGTCATCCCTTCTAATAGGATGCCTGGCTTTGCCTCATACTTCAAGCCCTCTTTTGAGGTAACCGTCATTTGCAACACCAACTCATTGGTACCCGAGGCCGCTTTGGGATTTGGATTAATTAAAACATTATCCAACTTAATAGTTCCATTGCTATAAAATATGGAATCTCCAATCGCAATTTGATGCGGCTTGAAGCTGATGGTATCTTCTTCACTGTGATCTTGGAATGAAGTAACATAAACAAAAATGTCTTTATTCCAATAGTGTTTTGAAGATGGGTTTGCTGAAAACCCTTCCATCTTATTATTTTTCAATACATCAGGATACAATAAAAAACTATGATCCGATTTTTTCTCTTTAAAGTTTAATTCGAAAAAACGTTTGTCTAACCCATCCAGAGTATCTCTTTGATAAGTGACCATATACTTACCCATATCCGTTTCCACCCCTTCGAATAAAGTGATATTTTCTCGTGGATTCCCAGTAGGATTGTTTTTAGCATTATCTTCCTTTAAAGGAGATATGCCTGTGGTATTCCAACTTAAAACTGTTTTATTGGAAGAGGAGATTAATATACCCAACAACATCATTGTAAAACCAATATGTCCCACACTAGCCGCTGCTGATTTTAATTTACCCTTTAAAATATTGAACCAATAAAAAGCGTTTGCAACAATCCCGAATGTGGCGGCGACCACACCCACATATAAAG